>JAFUVV010000009.1 GCA_017477435.1 Prevotella sp. | reverse complement strand
GTCAAGATTCACAACAGGGTCGTTCAGTTGACCGTTGGGTACAGATTTGAGCTATAACAAGGAATAGCCAAGATATGAAGAAAACCATCATCACCTTCCTACTAGCCCTTGTATTTCCAATTACTGCATCGGCACAACTTATAATTAGATTAGAAGATTGACAAAAAAGTAAGAGAACACACTTTTTGACACTTGTGCTGATCCTCCTTACAGCCGTGCAGGCGGCATGATCGTGGAGTGGCGCAGGTACATCGACATCAGCGGCCGTCAGCTCAACGGACGCCCGGAACGCGGAGTGTATATCTATAAGGGAAAGAAATATGTAGCTAAGTGATGTTGCACACCAGGCTCTGAGACAATCTCTCCTTCGGAGAAAAAGCGTCTGCAGATGCCTGCAACATTCCAGACCAACTCACTGCCCGCATTGTCATCACGACGATGCGGGCTTTATTTTTGTCAGAGCACATACGAATTTGATGCCCAGAATGTATGTTAGTCGGAAAAAAGTCTTACCTTTGCGGTAGAACACGGAGATGAACAACCTAAATAAAGCTATATTATTATGAGAAAGATTCTTTTTACATTGTGTGCTGCTGTGGCGTTGATGTGCATGTCGTGTAAGACGACGGCCGAGGTGAATACCCTTCAGGGGAAGAAAGTGCTGCTGGTTTATGGCGGATGGGACGGTCATCAGCCGAAGGAGTGCATGGCCTTGCTGAGGCCGTGGCTGGAAAGCCGTGGAGCAGAGGTGGTGACGAGCGAGAAGCTCGATGTCTATACCGATAAAGCCTTCATGCAGACCGTCGATCTCACCGTGCAGTGCTGGACGATGGGACAGATCACCGGCGAGCAGGAGAAGGGTCTCACAGAGGCCGTGCGCGATGGTATGGGCCTGGCAGGATGGCATGGCGGACTGGGCGACGCATTCCGAAACAACACCGACTACCAGTTCATGGTGGGCGGACAATGGGTGGCTCATCCAGGCGGGATAATCGACTACGACGTTGACATAAAGGACAAGAAAGACCCTGTGACGCGGGGATTGAAGCGATTCCACATGAAGTCGGAGCAGTACTATATGCACGTGGACCCGAGTGTGAAGGTATTGGCGACGACCACCTTCAATGGTGAAGAAGGCTCACCGTGGATAAAGGGTGTGGTGATGCCTGTGGTGTGGAAGAAAAGCTATGGCAGCGGCCGCGTGTTCTACTCATCATTGTGCCATTCGGCAAGCGATTTCGAGGTGCCAGAGGCTCTGGAGATAATGAAGCGCGGCATCGAGTGGGCTGTGAAGTAGAGCTCCCTATATCCCCCGGAGAGAGACTTTTATCTCCTATGGAATAAATAACTTAAGTTTCGTAGGTACTCAACTTTTGGAGGAACGTGCTGTTGAGCCTTCGGCGAAAAAACGGGAGTTAGTGGTCATTATTCGCTTCGCTCATCAGCAAGCAGTTCCTTTCCCCCTCGGACTTTGTCCTCGGACAGTGACCGTTGGTTCCTCCGGCGAGCGCAGCGAGCTAACTCCCGTTAACTCCTACTTGCGAAAGTTGAATAACAAGAGGCAAGAGATATGGCTCGCAAATGTAGAGCTATTCTCTTGCCTCTTGCACTAAAAAACTGAAAACTGAAAACTAAAACCTGAAAACTGAAAACTTTCCCAGGGAGGGGTTGGGGGTGGGCTTCACTTTCTCTCTATCCTCAGTACTTGGTCGCAGTAGTCTACTACGGCCGGGCGATGGGTGATGAAGATAATCGTCTTCGTGTTGCTTTGAAGTATATTCTTCAGCAGCGTGCGCTCGGTGTCGGGGTCGAGGGCGCTGGTGGCTTCGTCGAAGAGCATGACAGAACGGTTCCGGAGCAGCGCGCGGGCGATGGCGATGCGCTGTGCCTGACCCTCGCTGAGGCCTCCTCCCGTCTCGCTGCATGGTGTGTCGAGGCCCTGTGGCAGTTCGCCTACAAACTCGGCACAACTGAGTCGCAAGGCTTCGTTCATCTCCTCTTCCGTGGCGTTGAGCTTGCCGAGGCGCAAGTTCTCGCGTATCGTTCCGCTCATGAGGGTGTTGCCTTGCGGGACGTAGACGAAGTTGCATCGTGTCAGCGGCGACAGCGGATAGGCATGCTGCGAGTTGTAGATTTCCATGCGTCCCTCTTTCTGCTTCAGTAGCGACAGCAGCAGGCGTACGAGGGTGGTCTTTCCTGCTCCCGTCTCACCGAGGATTGCCGTGCACGACCCGGGACGGAAGTCGAACGAGAGATGGTCGATGACGGTCTCGTCGGTGTCTTCGTATGCGTAGCTGACGTCTGTGAGTCGTATTCCCGCCGGCGAGTCGAGTTCGATGGAGTCGCCCTCCTCCTCGAGAGGATTTTCTTCCAGTTCCATGAGACGTTCTGCTGCTGTGAACACAGAGACGAATGCCGGCACGAGCCGCGTGAGGTTGCGGGCGGGATTCTGTATGCGGTTGACGAGCTGAAGAAATGCCGTCATTCCTCCGAAGGTGAGCGTCTGTGCCGACATGCGCAGTGCTGCCCAGAGGAAGGCAATGAGATATCCCAGGGCAAATCCGAAGTTGAGCACGAAGTTGGCCACCACGCGGAACATCGTGCGCTGCACCACATTCTCGCGCAGGCGGCTCTGTGTGTCTTCCAGACGGTCGACCATGATGGAGTCGCCCTCGAGCGATTTTATGAGCATGCGGTTCTGCACCGTCTCCTGCAGGATGCTCTGCACCTCGCTGTCGGAGTCGCGCACCTTGCGGGTGAGGTGGCGCATGCGGTTCATGTATATCCGGCTGAAACCGATGAATATCGGCATTATGCCCACGACAACAATCGAGAGCACCTTGTCCATGCTGAAGAGATAGAAGAAAGCGCCGAGGAACAGCGCCACCACAGAGAGCGTGTTGGGTAGCGTCTCGGTGAGGAAGTTCACCACGGTAGTGACGTCACCCTCGAGCCTGTTGATGACGTCGCCAGAGTGAAGGCGCTCGCGGCCGTGCCATTCTGAGCGCAGCAGGCGGTCGAGCAGTTGCTGCTGCATGCGGTTTTGAGCACGGATGCCGAGGATGTTTCTTATCCATACCGACGAAATGTTGAGGGCAAAATGGCAGAGGATGAGAATACCCATCAGTGCTACTGCCCAGTATATATTGCCGCTGGTATTGCCTGCGGCCACGTCGATGGCGTTCTTCACTGCCCACACCTGCATGAGCGACACCCCCACCTCTGCCAGTCCGATGGCAGCATTGAGCACCGCCTGCAGGCGATTCCCGTGCCACGACTGCCACAGCCAGCGCATGATGGTGCGGGCACCGTATTTGTTGGTCTTTGGCTTGATATATTCCTTCAGATTCATAACACTCCTATTGCGTTTTCTGTTTTTCGTCCTCCGTTCATCGTCCTTTAGCTGTTGCTGATTCTCTTGATGCAATTAAAGTTCTATGACCTCCCCGCGGGGCTACGTCGGTCAGAACTTCTAAATTGCATTTGCGAGAATTCGTCATCGTCATCGTCCTTCGTCATCGTTCCATTAGCTGTCGCTGATTCTCTTAATGCCTTTGAAGTTTTATAACCTCCCCGCGGGGGCAGCGTCGGTTAAAACTTCAGTAAGGCATTTGCGATAATTCGTCATCGTTTTCGTTAACGTTATCGTCATTGTGATCGTCATAGTTTTCGTTATCGTTATCTTTTTCGTCATCTCCTCTGCGCTCCCCACATCATTTTCTCGCGCAGGGTGGAGAAATAGCGTTTGTTCTTCTGGCGCAGTATGCGTGTGACGAACGGAGCTTTCTTCACCGTCACTATCGTCCCTTCGAGCACCTTCTCCGATCTTCCGTCGATGGCAGCAAGGAAGTTGTGCGACCGCGACTCTACCGTTAGCGTCACCACCGAGTCGTCGCTGATGACGATGGGGCGCACGTTCAGACTGTGAGGTGCCACAGGAGTGAGGCACATTATTCCGCTGCGAGGCACGATGATCGGGCCGCCGTTTGAGAGAGAGTATGCCGTGGAGCCTGTCGGGGTGGAGATGATGAGTCCGTCGGCCTGATAGGTGACGAGATGCTCACCGTTTACCTCCGTGCGGATGGAGATCATCGAAGCATTGTCGCGCTTCAGGACAGCGATGTCGTTCAGGGCATAGGGACACGTGTTGAGCGGCAGACCGTCGGTCTCGAGCATGATCATCGAGTGAGCGTCGATGTCGTAGTTGTCGTTCCAGATATCGTCGAGAATCTGGTCGATTTCCGAAGGCATCGTCTGTGCAAGGAATCCCAGGCGTCCGGTGTTCACTCCGATGATAGGCGTCTGCTTTTCGCCTACGTAGCTCGCCGCCTTCAGCAACGTGCCGTCGCCGCCCATCGAAATGACATAGTCGGCATCGAACCGGCTGCCTTCAAACGATTGCGTAGCAGTGCAGTCCACTCCCGTCACTTCGGTGAGGAACATCCTGAAGTTATTCTCGATGGACACATGCGCTCCCCGTTTGAGCAGCGACGACAGCAAACGGGCGGCAGAAACCGATTTCTGTGGTTGATAGTTGTTGCCGAAAATGGCAAAACGGAGTGGCTTTTCTGACATATTTTCTTTTTTTAAATGCTTTTTTTCTATCAAAATTCGCAAAAGTGGATTACAATTATTATATTTGCGACGAAATAGCAATTGCAAAAATACATCTTTTCACTGATAAACAAGCAAAAAACCATGGCAAAAGTGTATGTTTTTCTTGCCGACGGCTTCGAAGATATAGAAGCGCTGGCTCCTGTCGACATCCTCCGCAGGGGTGGTCTCGACGTGACAACGGTGAGTGTGATGGATACGGAAGAAGTGATTTCGGCCCACGGCGTGCCAGTGCGTGCCGACAGTATCTTCTATGATGTGGCCGTCGACGGCGGCTTCGAGTGTCCCGACTTGCTGATCCTTCCTGGCGGTATGCCCGGCGCCTCAAACCTGCGGGCAAACGAGGTGCTCTGCGACTTGCTCATCGGGCAGGCAGAGAGCGGACGGCGCATCGCTGCCATCTGTGCAGCACCTTACATCCTCGGCGAACTCGGACTTCTCAAAGGACGCAACGCCACATGCTATCCTGGATTCGAGCGACACCTGAAAGGAGCAAACTATACGGCCGAACTGGTAACCACCGACGGCAACATAACCACAGGTCGCGGGCCGGCTGCCGCACTGCCGTTTGCCTACGAGTTGCTCTCGTTCTTCGTAGATGGAGAAGTGGTGAAGAGCATCAAAGATGGTATGATTTTCACTCAGCTGATGACCGAATAGCCGTAAAAGTGTATAGTAGTATGGACTATGTAATCATAGTTGCCGGCGGTCAGGGACTCCGTATGGGACTCCCCGTGCCCAAGCAGTTTGCGCTGGTCGCGGGGCGGCCGGTACTCATGCACACCATTGCCCGTTTCCATGAGGCCGACCCATTGCTGGGCATAATTGTTGTACTGCCAGCCGATCAACACGACTACTGGAATGACCTTTGTCGCGAGCACGATTTCCGAATTGAGCACACCGTGGTGAGCGGTGGTGAGACGCGGTTCCATTCATCGCAAAATGGGCTGCGGGCCATCCCCGACGATGTCGATGGTGTGGTGGGAATCCACGACGGCGTGCGCCCGTTTGTCTCCGTAGAGGTCATCCGTCGATGCTATGCCGAGGCCCGCAGGTCAGGATCGGCAATTCCCGTCGTGCCTGTGGTAGACACCCTGCGAATTGTCGGCGAAGGCAATGGCAGTCATAATGTCGACCGCAGCCAGTTCCGTGCAGTGCAGACTCCGCAGGTGTTCAGCATTGGCCTGCTCAGAGAAGCCTTCCGTCAACAGTGGCGGCCAGAGTTCACCGACGATGCGTCGGTGGTAGAGGGTATCGGTGTGAAGATCGGTATGGTGGAGGGAAATCGCGAGAATGTAAAACTCACCACTCCGTTAGATATGCTCGTGGCAGAGGAATTGTGCAGGATGTAGTTTCCTCCATTTTCTCTAAAAAAGTGGGGTATAAAAAACTTCCCTCTCTTCCTGCCCGCAGCACCCAGCCCCTCATCTTTAACACTTTAACATTTAAACCTTTAATACTTTAACATAATTGTCCGACATTCTCTCTCAAGACCTGAAGTACCTGCCCGGGGTTGGTCCTGCGCGTAAGGAGATACTGAACAAAGAGCTCGATATCGCCACATGGGGCGACCTGCTCGAATATTATCCCTACAAGTACATCGACCGCACTCACATCTTCACCACCGACGAGCTCGAGGGCGAGATGCCCTATGTGCAGCTGAAAGGACGAATACTTAGCTTCGAGGAGGTGGCGATGGGAGCGAGGAAGAAACGCATCATTGCCCATTTCTCCGATGGCCACGGAGTGATCGACCTCGTGTGGTTCAACGGGACGAAATACGTATATAAGAATTATTCCGAGAATACTGAATACATTGTCTTTGGCAAACCGACCATCTACGGCAGCCGATATCAGATAGCCCATCCTGAGATTGACAAGGTCAGCGAACTGACACTCAACGATATGGGCATGCAGCCTTACTATTCTACCACTGAAAACATGAAGAAGCGCGGGCTCACCTCGCGCACTATGGAGCGCATCGTAAAGACACTGCTCGAACGACTCGCCGCTCCTCTCCCCGAGACTCTTCCCGAATATATCACGAAACCGCTTCATCTGCTCTCACGCGATGCTGCCATGCGGGCAGTACACTATCCGAAATCGTCAGATGAGATGAGTCAAGCGAGGTTTCGACTGAAGTTCGAAGAGCTGTTCTACGTGCAGGTGAACATCCTGCGCTATGCCTCCGACCATCGTCGCAAATACCGCGGCTACGTGTTTCAGAAGGTGGGAGAAGTATTCAACGAATTCTTCTATCATCATCTTCCCTTCCAGCTCACCGGTGCTCAGAAGCGCGTGGTGAGAGAGATACGGGCCGACATGCGATCGGGTCGACAGATGAACCGTCTGCTGCAGGGCGACGTAGGGTCGGGGAAGACACTCGTGGCACTCATGGCAATGCTCATAGCCATAGGCAACGGCTATCAGGCCTGCATCATGGCACCCACAGAGATACTTGCCGAGCAACACCTTGCCACCATCCGCGAGTTTCTCGGCGACATGCCCATCCGTGTGGAACTGCTCACGGGAGTCGTGAAAGGCAAGCGTCGCGAGGAGGTGCTGCGTGAACTCGCCGCAGGAGAGGTGAAAATACTCGTTGGCACGCATGCCGTGATAGAAGAGCCCGTGGTCTTCGCAAATCTGGGACTGGCGGTCATCGACGAACAGCATCGCTTCGGAGTGGCACAACGCTCGAAGTTGTGGACGAAGAACCAGAATCCGCCTCACATCCTCGTCATGACGGCAACACCCATCCCGCGTACACTCGCCATGACAATCTACGGCGACCTCGACGTCAGTGTCATCGACGAACTGCCGCCAGGACGAAAGCCCATACAGACGATACATAAATACGACAGCCAGACCACCAGTCTCTATCAAGGCATTCGGCAGCAGATACGTCAGGGCAGGCAGGTGTATGTCGTTTTTCCGCTGATAAAGGAAAGTGAAAAAATCGACTTGAAAAATCTCGAAGAAGGATTCGAAACCTTGAAAGCCGTTTTCCCCGAGTTCCGTCTCAGCAAGGTGCATGGGAAGATGAAGCCTGCCGACAAGGATGCCGAAATGCAGAAGTTTGTGAATGGCGAGACGCAGATGCTCGTCTCAACGACTGTGATAGAAGTGGGTGTGAATGTCCCCAACGCCTCGGTCATGGTCATTCTCGATGCTCAGCGCTTCGGACTGTCGCAGCTCCACCAGCTCAGGGGACGCGTGGGACGTGGGGCAGAACAAAGCTTCTGCCTGCTCGTCACCCCCGTGGAGCTGAGCAGCGACACGCGTCGCAGGATAGACATCATGTGCTCCACCAACGACGGCTTCGAGATTGCTGAGGCCGACCTGAAGCTTCGTGGTCCGGGCGACCTCGAGGGAACACAGCAGAGCGGAATGGCATTCGACCTGCGCATTGCCGACATAGCACGCGACGGGCAAATAGTGCAACTCGCACGCGACGAGGCACAGAAAATCATCGACGACGACCCGCTATGCGAGAGTCCTCGACATGCGCTGATATGGAACCGACTGCGCGAACTACGCAAGACAAATATCAACTGGGCAGCAATAAGTTAGGTGCACTTGTTTTATTCACTATGCTTTGGCGGAACGTCTCACCTTAAACCTGAAAGCGAAGCAACCTGACAATCATTAGAACCTGACGAGATTTGAGCTTACGACAGTTTTAATTAATAAACAATAAAGGCATTTCCACATACGGTGAGATGTCGTAGAACTTCTCGCAGAGGGGGTCCATTGTTGTCCAGCGGAGGATGGTGTTGTCGGAGTAACGTGTCATATTACCGTTGGCGTACATCATATTGTTTTCGCTTATCATCGAATATTTATCAAAAAGAGTTAAGGGTCATATAGTGAAAGGCTTCCTTCTGTTTCTTTTATAGCAGATGTCATCTATTATCTTTTTAAATTCTTTGGATAATTCAAAATAGTAATTATCTTTTTTCCTATACATGTAGAAACTGTCAAAGTACATAATTTGAATATCTTCAGGATAATAAAATATGATTTTACCTCTTGTATCTAATGAATATGTTTCTTCATTGGTAAAATGAAGATTGTCTATGCTTTCTTTCAATTTACATATTTCCTTGGCATCACAATAGTCATGAAGGGTAATCGTATCTCTCAAAAACGAAAACTGCCCTTTGTCAAATGCTTCAGGTGTTATGTCATAAAATGTGGTTATGTATACCGTATTTGTAACATGTATGTCCACTTTGTAAGGAGGTTTAGCGCCGCATCCTATTATAGTAAGCAATGCAAGAATAAAAAAGAAATTCTTCATTTAATTAATATTATAAAGTTTGTAAAATTCATTATATTATAGACATTTAAAAATTAGAGAACACTTCAACTTCTTCAAACATGTTATCTCTTTCAGTTCCAAAGACTTCCTCATTAGAAATCGGATTAATGGTTGGAAACGGAATAGCACTGTGATCCGTTCTTGTTGTCTCATTTTCTCCAATTTCTCCTAGTGATTTCGCTGTTCTTTGTTCAGACCCCGTTATAACACGTTCTTCTTCTCTATTTTTGTAATTCTTATTTGGTATCCGTATATTATTACGATAATTTTCCGTATTAGTTAAATACTGTAGGGCATGGTCGGCTTCATGATTTAACACAACAGTAGGTGACAAACGGATTGCATTTGTTGTTCCAATACCTGTATACGGATCCCAATAAATAGTCTTTTCTTCAAAATTAAAGTTGGAAGATACTCCAGAAATTTCTTTTATATAGATAGTTTCTTTAAGAGATTCTAGTTTAGCAATCAAGCCATCGCATTTGTGGCCTTTTAAATATTGTACTGCTAAGGCAAAATTTTGCATAAATTGCTTAGAAACACCTTTTGCAAATTTAATTTTCTTTCCGTCAGGATCAATATTTCTCATCATGTTATTCCCGCAGAAGACATACGGCGAGGTGTCGTAGTATTTCTCGCAGAGTGGGTCCATTGTTGTCCAGCGGAGGATGGTGTTGTCGGCGAAGCGTGCTCCGTGGTCATGCCAGCGCAGCCCGTGCATCATGTCGAACTCCTTGCCCTGGAACATGTAGCGATTATATGTCAAGCCGAAATTTCGTGCCATAGTCTGGTAACGATGTTGTTATGCTGCAAATTTAGGGAATAATGGTTTATCTGCAAAATAGAAATGAGAAATTTTTACAGGCTATTGCTTGTAACATCACAGATTATTTACAACAAACGAGCACAGATACCACTTATGGTTAATTAGTTTATAGACACTGAAATAGAAACTATCGCTGTCTGGTATATAAATCTCTTCTTCTATTCGATCTTCATCTGTTTTTTTATACTTAGTCAAGAACTCTTCCTTATTTTTCGCCTCAGCAGCATCCATGACATACAATAAAAGCAGCTTGTGGTTCCATTTTGAACTTTCCTCATAGCACTCCTCGCTATCCTCTCCACTATATCCTTCCACGTTATGGTCTATACGTTCCTTCGTGAATAAAGTGTCAGTATAAAAGCGGGAAATGAACAGATCAAAATCTTCATCTTCCTGAATACTGATTTGTTCAGGAATATCTTGACCTTGTCCCCATTTTATCGGAACAGGGGATTTGTTGGTTAGGAATGTAAATAATTCGCTCAGAGGCATTTTGCCCTCCTCTTTTTTCCATTTCCATTTATGCCACTTGCATTTTTCTTCCCCTGGAACATATGGATATCTGTGATTATTAACAAAAGCAACCATACCTACATGATCATTCCAACTACTCTCAACAAATGGATTGTAATCCCCAACCTTTGCGATTCTGTCTATAACGGTCTTCAATTCTTTTATATCATGACTATCTAATACTAAACTTTTCTTTAATACTACGCTGTCAAGTAGATTGTCACCCATAGGATCTATATATTCATCTTCTTGTATTAAGTCTAGAACATTTGTTCCCAAACTGGGTTCTAGCAGGGTTGTAATTTTTCCTGAAGAATTAATTTCAATATAATAGCCGTATGTTCCACTTGTTGGGAATATATAGCATGTGCAAATAACGTCTTCCGGCAATCCGTTTCTGCTATTACAGTCATATAATAAAGCACACAATAAAATCAATATGATTTTTTTCATGATTAATACTTTACTCTTCTGTTTAACTTATGTTCTCTTCTTAATTTATTATTCTTTCTGCAATGGCTAAGCCTTCTAGGGCACGAAACCATTCACCTTCTTTTAACATATTATTTAACTCCATTTCTTTGATGATATTTAATGTGTTTTGTATTATACATAAATTCTATATTACGTGGATCCGTCATCTTGTTTTCCCTATCTCGGTATATTCTATATCTTTGATTAACATTCCTTTACATCTATTATCTTTATCACTGTAGGTCTCAGTTATTTTGGTTACCCTTCCCTTATTATCATATGTAAACATAATATTATATGTCATAATCCGTTCATCAAGATCAGGGCGACATGTATATTTATAATTTTCAATCATGTTATTATTAAAAGTAATCTGAAAAGAAAATAAATAATCACTATGCTGATAAAGATATGTAAATGATTGATTTACATCTGTATTACTTATTACAAACCTACCCTTGTCAAACACAGAATTCCGCTCCATTTCTGAAATAGAGAAAGAACTGACCATCGTACTAATAAAAGTATGCATTTTACAAATATCTTCATATATAATATGCGGATATTTGATATTTAGACCAAGGCTTTTCATATCTTTTACAAGCTCTTTAAAAATAGAATTCCATCTCTTATCTGTCTTTGACAGTTTTTCTTTTATAATTCGTCCCCCATTGTAAGTTCCATATGGTTTCTCATTCTTATATAGGTATTTAGAAATGTTAATTACAGAGTCATTATCTATCTCCCTAATAGTAATTTCGGTTTGTCCAGTACATGTATTAATACTGAAAGCGAAAAGAATCAATAATAAAAAGTTTTTCATTCTGACTGATTGATAAACTCGGTATAAGAAATTTTCAAATCTATCATGTTAATTGGATTATTCTTGCAATATATCCATGGGTTCCAATGGCAAAAATCTTCTGTCAATGGGTCGGGACCTGTGAACTGGCCGCGGGTGGGGTCGTAGGGACGGGCGAGGAAGTCGTACCAGAAGAGGAAAGCGAGTGTCCTGTTCATGTTTCTCAGATTTTGGCTCAAAGTTAGGAAAATGGTGCGTAACGGCAAAAGAATCAGGTGTTTTTTTTGTGTTAAGCTAAACCTTCTGATGAAAAACACACCGTCGACCGTTCCTGCGACGTGCTACGATGCAGACAGACAGGCGCCCCACAGCCCATCAACTGCAGCAGCACGGCCGCAAGGAGCGGTCGACTATTTTCGTCGCGACAATCACCCATGGCACCCTCAGTCGTTACACATATCGTCTGTCGGAACAAAATGGGCCGTTTTGTTCAGCAAAGTAACCCATTTTGTTCAACAAAACGGCCCATTTTGTTCTCTCTCTCGGCTTTGTTGACTCAAACAGTGTCCGTCGTTTGTGGTCACATTTCATTGCCCTGTGCCAGAAATATAAAAAATGTATAAAAGTCTTTAGCATGCTCCGAAAGAGGTGGAAAAGTGTTAAAAAATGCAGAAAAACTTGATGTAGCGCAACAATTTCAGGCTTTTTTCGTTAGTTTTGCAGAGTTGAACGTCGGAAAATGGGCTTTTTTCTTGCCCATAGCCGATAATTTGTGTGGGAAATCGCTGGATTTCTACACTAACTAAATATTGAAATATATGAGACTGAAGAAAATATTATCATCCTTTTTAGCAATAGCTCTCGGCAGTGTGGCAGCCCAGCAAGTATCAGCACAAGACCTTTTGGCCCGTCAGGCTCCTATCGACCGTAAGATGAAGGCCGTCGACACGCTGGTGTTGCAGAGCATCCTCGACCGTGAGAACGGCATGCTGCCGTCGTCGGACCTTTATGCAGAGTGGGAAAATTCTAAGGTTCACGACCGCCAGGCAACAATCCCCGACAATTTTACCATTGACCTCCGCGAATTCTCAATGCCCACCGTCAGTCGCGTGGTAACAAGTAACTATGGCCCGCGCTGGGGACGCACTCACGAGGGACTCGATATTAAAGTCTATACTGGTGACACCATCCGCGCCGCATTCCCAGGAAAGGTGCGCATCGTGAAGTACGACCGCGGTTACGGCCGGTATATCGTCATCCGCCACGAGAACGGACTTGAGACTGTCTATGGTCACCTCTCTCGGCAACTTGTGCGTGAAGATCAGGATGTGGCGTCGGGCGAGCCTATCGGACTTGGAGGTAGCACCGGCGTGAGCACAGGATCACACCTCCACTTCGAGACACTGCTCAATGGTGTGCCCATCAATCCTGCCCTGATGTTCGACTTCCGTGCTCAGGACGTGACAGGCGATTTCTATACCTACAACCGCGACACCTATCACAGCGAGTCGCGCTATGCCACACGTGAACGTGGAAAGATTGGCAACGGCGGCTACACCCGCGAGGAAGTGCAAGGTGAGAATGCAAAATATGCCCCAGTGAAGCAGGAGGCACCCGCACGCAGAGCACAGTATCATAAGGTGAAGCGCGGAGAGACACTCTCGTCGATTGCCAAAAAGCACCGCACAACCGTCGGCAAGCTGTGCTCACTCAACCACCTCGGAAAGAAGACCAAGGTGAAAGTGGGTCAGATAATAAGATATTCTTGATAATTTTTTTCATATTTAGTTATAAGGTTTTAATTGGGAGGCAATAGGAAGTGATTTTCTGTTGCCTTTTTTGAATTATTTTCATTATGAGATATAAAACAACAGCAATCGCAGCCCTGCTCATGTGGGCCCTCAACCTTGCGGCATCCGACAAGTTGACGTCGCACGTCAATCCATTTATGGGCACAGCCACGCTGTGGGAACCCGCCGACCTGGGCTACACACGAACAGAGACTAAACGCGCCTGGGGAGCAGAGGTGTTTCCGGGAGCAACGTTGCCAAATGCAATGGTGCAACTCACACCCGTCACCATGTATCGCTCTGGGTCGGGATATCAGTATGAAGACCGGCAGATCTACGGCTTTGCCCACACCAGCAAGGGCCACTGGAACCTGCTCCACCTCTCGATGCTGCCCGCAACGGGACGGTTCTATCCCGACAACTTCTGTTCCTTCTTCACCCACGACCGCGAATCGGCAAGCCCGGGATACTATCAGGTGTTCCTCGAGCGCTACGCCATCAACGCAGAGCTCACCAGCACACTGCGCTGCGGATACCATCGCTACACCTACACCAAGGGTGGCGACAAAAAACTCATTGTCGACATCACACGCTCGAACAACAATCCCCGCCGCTGGGAAATAGAGAAGAGCGGCGAGCGGAGCGTGGAAGGGTTTCAGGACGGTGATGGGAAGATATACTTCCACATCGATGCCAATCATGCTGTCGACAAGGTGGAGATACGCCGCGACCATCGCCATACCATTGCCGTGGTGAGCTTCGTCGATGATGGCTCCGACAATACGCTGGAGTTGAAGGTGGGATGCTCGTTCGTAAGTATAGAGAATGCCAAGGAGAACCTTACCAATGAGATTGGCGAGGCATCGTTCGACGATATCCGCAACAGAGCCGACGCCACATGGGAAGACCTGCTCAGCCATATCGAGGTGAGCGGTGGCAGCGACCGCGATCGCGACATGTTCTACACCACACTCTACCGCTCGTTTATGTGGCCGGCACTGCGCAGCGACTGCAACGGTCAGTATATCGACGCCCGCCGCGATGTGCAGAAGGCTGATTTCCGCTACTACACCGATCCGTCGTTCTGGGACACCTACCGCAACGACCTCATCCTCATAGGCATGATATGTCCCGACGTGGCCTGCGACATCGTGAAGTCTATCTGCGACCGCGGCAATAAGTTGGGCGGATATATGCCCACCTTCTTCCACGGCGACCATGCTTCGGCGTTCGTCTCAGGACTGTGGACGCGCGGCATACGTGACTATGATGTCAAGCTCGCCTATCAACTCATGCTGAAAAACGCAACTGTGGCAGGGCGACGCGGGCGACCGTTCATTGAGGAATATATGCGGCAAGGATGGATAGCAGAGAAAGACACGACCGACGTGCCGACGTGGGACGAATATAAAGCGGCGGTCACGAAGACCGTTGAATATGCCTACGATGACTATGCCGTGGCACAGATAGCCAAGGCCGTGGGCGACAAGGAGAACTACAAGCTGATGATGCAGCGCTCGCAGAACTACAAGAATCTCTTCGACCCATCAACAGGCTTCTGGCGCGGGAAGACTGCCGACGGGAAATGGATAGAAGACTTCGACCCCTATTATCCATACTATGCCTACATGTATCGCGAGGCCAATGCATGGCAGTCGCTGTTCTTTGCTCCCCACGACCCTGCGGGCATGGTGGCACTCTATCCGTCTTACGATGCTGTGGACAAGAAACTCGACTCACTCTTCAGCGAGCCGTGGCGGGGATATGAGGCGTGGAATCTCACTGGATTCCTTGGCAACTACTGTCACGGCAATCAGCCCGACCACAACGTGCCGTTCACTTATTATTTCATTGGCAAGCAGGAGAAGAGCCAGGCTGTGCTAAACAAGCTCATGCGCGACTACTACGGAATGGGCCGCGAGGGCCTTGCCTATGCAGGTATGGACGATTCGGGCGAGATGTCGGCATGGTTCGTGTTAAACGCCATAGGCATCTACACCTATTCTCCCGCCGACCCTGAGTATATCGTGTCGGTGCCACTGTTCCGAAATATCAAGTTTACCCTCGGTGGCACAGGAAAGACATTTACCATACGGCACGAAGGCGACGGCCTGCGCATCAAGCGCATCACTGTGGGCGGAAAGCAATTGAAAGGCTACTTTGTCGGGCATCAGCAACTTGCCGATGCAGGCAACATGACAATCGAGACGGAGTAAAGGCATGGGCGTGATAGTATCATGTCGGCCTTCGAAACAAGTTATAGGTAATCATCGGAAAGAACATAATAAGAGTAAAAATTAAACTATGAAGCGGTTTTTGATATCGATATCGCTGGTGATGACGAGTTGCCTCTTCGTCTATGCCGAAGAAGGCCCGTTGCGTCTGGCTGTGGCAGGTGTCACTCATGGACATCTGTGGGAAGTAGTGAGTCGCATGAATCGTGGCGACTTCAAGATAGTAGGTGTGGCAGAGCCACGCGACGAGTATCGTGCAAACAACGAGTTGGCGCGACGTCTCGACGCCAGTCTGTTCTATGCCGACCTTGGGAAGATGCTCGACGAGACGAAGCCCGAGGTGGTGGTGGCCTACGGAAGCATCTACGACCATCTGGCAGTGGTGGAAGCGTGTGCGCCTCGCGGCGTTCATGTGATGGTGGAGAAACCGCTCGCAGTGAGTTACAAGGCTGCGCAGCGAATGGAGAAGCTTGCCAAGAAATATGGCATCATGGTGCTCACAAACTACGAGACCACTTGGTACAGCACCAACCAGTATGCCCACAGATTGATTAATGAAGGGAAGATAGGCACGCCACGGCGCATAAACATCTACGACGGTCATCAGGGACCGAAGGAGATAGGCTGCGGCCCCATGTTCCTTGAATGGCTCACCGACCCTGTGCTGAATGGTGGCGGTGCTGTGGTCGACTTCGGATGCTACGGTGCCAACCTTGCGACATGGTTGCTCAATGGTCAGCAGCCGCTCAGCGTGTATGCAGTGCTTAAGCAGCATAAGCCGGCAGTTTATCCTCGTGTCGATGACGATGCCACTATCGTGGTGGAGTATCCTGGCTGCACGGTGCAGATAATGGCATCGTGGTGCTGGCCTGAGAACCGCAAGGATATGTATGTATATGGCTTAAAAGGCAGCATATACCAGTTTACCCCCACGCAGATGGAGACACGTATCGAGGGAAACAACAGCGGGCGTTTTGAGGCTCCGCAATTGTCTGCGCCCTATAACGATTCGTTCCGTTTCCTCCGTGCCGTGGCGCATGGCGAGATAACCCTGCCGCCATACGATCTTAGCTCGCTGGAGAACAATATGATGGTTGTGTGCATACTCGATGCCGCACGACGCAGTGCGCGGACTGGGCGTCCTGTTAAGTTCTGAACGTAAATAGAATCCCTGACATCCGCAAATTAAATAATTGAAAAACATACAGCCTAAAGATTTTCTTATATACTTATGAAAAGGCATTTTTTATTATCTGTGTTTGTATGTGGCGCACTCTCTGTCCTCTCTCAAGAACAAAGAGATTTCCATGTGATAGGTGTTTCGCAGTTTGTTCCCGAGCATTCCTTGACATTATGGTACGACAAACCTGCTACGCTCACCGATGCCGACAATATCTGGATGGAGTATTCGCTGCCGATTGGAAACGGACAGTTGGGAGCCTGCCTGCTAGGGGGCATCGCGAAGGATGAGATACAATTCAACGAGAAGACGCTCTGGACGGGTGGCCCCAACGACATGGGTAGCTATGGCCAATATAAGAATTTCGGGTCGGTTTTTGTGGAGGATCTTTCGGGTGATATAGGATATACGGAGAGTAGCGGCGCTCGCGATTATGTGCGTTTTCTTGATTTGGAGACCGGTATCGGCGGTGTTGATTACAAGAGTGCTACGACTAAATACTCTCGTCGTTATCTGGCTTCTTATCCCGATGGCGCTATAGTGGCATTATACAAGGCAAAGGGCAGGAAGAAACTGCATCTGCGTGTGTCGATGGTGCCAGGAGATGACCTCGGTGTCAGTGGGACTGTGTACGACGAGAACGGCTCAGGTCGTTTTGGAGGAAAACTCACCACCGTCTCTTTTGAGGCGCGCTTCGAGGTGATACCTTCAGGCAAGAATGCTTCGCTGAAAAAGACAGATGCAGGCATAGAGGTTAGCAATGCCGACGAGGTGAAACTGGTACTGATTGGTGCCACGAATTTCGACATTTCCCAACCGTCATGCATATCGCCGACGAAGGATGTGAAGGCGGATGTGAGCGACAGAGTGAAGAAAGTATCGTCAAAGCCATGGAGGGAAATATTGCGCGACCATATCGCCGACTTCAGTCCTTTTATTAAGCGTGTTGACCTGCAATTGGGCAAGGCATCATCGAGCCTTCCCACGGATAAGCTTATCGATTTCTATAATGACGACAGCAAGAACCTGACAGGAGCAGAGCCCGAGTCGCTCTTCCTGGAGCAGTTGTATTTCGCCTACGGTCGTTATCTTGAGATCAGCAGCAGCCGTGGGGTAGACTTGCCGAACAATCTGCAGGGAATATGGAACAACCTCAGCCATGCTCCCTGGAACTCCGACATCCACAGCAATATAAACGTGCAGATGAACTACTGGCCGGCCGAACCCACCAACCTGTCAGAGACGCACCTGTGCTATCTGAACTATATCATTACCATGGCCCAGCGCGACAACTGGAAACGGGCCGCCCGCAGCTATGCCGGTACTGCTGCAGGCTGGACATGCTTCACAGAGAACAATATCTTCGGAGGCATGGGTACGTGGGGCTCCAACTATTTTGTTGCCAACGTGTGGTATTGCAGCCATCTGTGGCAACACTATCGCTATACTCTCGATCGCGACTTCCTCTGCCGTGCCTTCCCCGTTATGTGGGACTGTGCTGCGTTTTGGATGGAACGACTGATTGCCGACCGCGGATGTCCCGAACTGTCCATACAACCCGACGGAAGCTATGTGGCACCCGACGAGTTCTCCCCGGAACAAGGCGACCATAACACTGAAGACGGTACGGCACATGCACAGCAGCTCATCTATGCTCATTTCAAGAGCGTGCGCCAGTGCATCGACATCTTAGGACTGCAGACTTGCGGACTGACCCAGGCCGACGTGGCCCGACTCGACGATTATTTGGGTAAAACCGACCAAGGCCTCCATACCGAGGCCTATACTGCCAACGCTGCGAAGAATGCCGCTTGGACCAATCCCCGCAACGGAGTGAAAAAGGGAGAGGAGATACTGCGCGAGTGGAAATATGCCACCTACGACGTAAGCAACGACCCCAGCCATCGACACCTGAGTCACATGATGGCCCTCTATCCTCTTAGCGAGATCGGACCCTCGAGTCCGTACATGCAGCCGGTTATCAATTCTCTGAAACTCCGTGGCGATGAGGCCACGGGATGGTCGATGGGGTGGAAGGTTAATCTCTGGGCACGTGCCCACGACGGCAACCATGCCCACACCATCCTCCACGGAGCACTGACGCATTCCTCTGGCTATAACGTCGACTACTCCCCCAAGCAGCGGCAAGGACGTGTCTATTATAATCTCTTCGACGCGCATCCCCCCTTCCAGATCGACGGCAACTTCGGTGTCTGCGCCGGTATAGCAGAGATGCTCCTTCAGAGCCACACCGACACCTTGCAGCTCTTGCCCGCCCTGCCCGATGTATGGACCTCGGGACATGTGAGAGGATTGCGGGCTGTGGGCAATTTCGAGGTGGATGAAGAATGGAATGACGGACGTCTGACAAGTGCTACGATACGCAGTGACTCCGGCGGTGCGTGTGTCGTGAGCTACGACTTCTTGTCGTCGTGCGAGGTGAAGGAAAAGAATGGCAGACGAGTGTCTTTCCAAAGCTTCAAGTCGGGCAGTAAAGACATTATCTCATTCCAGACGGAAAAAGGAAAATCGTATATCATAAAATGCAAATAATCAATAATTCTGGGAATTACACTATGAAAACGAAAGCACTGCTTCTCTCCCTTCTCTTGACAATGGCAATGGCTGCAGAGGGGAAACAAAAAGTCGACGACATCTTTAAGCCCTACGTCAGTACTGACCTTCGTATGCCGTCTGTCCCTGTCGTTGTCAACGATCCATATTTCTCCATCTGGTCTCCGTATGACCGACTCACCGACGGTACCACCAGCCATTGGACAGGACGCGAGAAACCCCTTTTGGGCCTGTTGCGTGTGGATGGTAAGGTATTCCGTTTCCTTGGAAAACAGCAGGAATACCTCCTCGCCTCCATTGCTCCCATGGCCAATGAAACGCGATGGCAAGGCATGGCCACCTACAGCGAACCAGACGCAGGTTGGCAGGCGGAAGACTTCGACGACACCAGTTGGAAAAAGGAGAGAGCAGCGTGGGGAGACAGCAATCAGAGGTATGTGGGCACGAATTGGACCGGCACCCCTGCCGATGTCTATGTGCGACGCGAAGTCAATCTTACTAAGGAGCAACTCCAGGAAGATCTTTTCCTGAAATATTCCCACGACGATGTCTTCGAACTGTATGTGAACGGCACGGAGGTGGTGAGCACTGGTTATACTTGGAAGAACAATGTGACGAAGCGTCTCAGTGCTTCGGAAAAAAACCTTTTCCACGAAGGCAAAAACATCATAGCCATGCACTGCCACAATACTCTTGGCAGTCAGTATGCCGACTTCGGGCTGTACTACAATGTGCGGCCTGACGTGCCAGAAGCTGAGGCTGCCGTGCAGAAGAGTCTTGACGTGCTGGCCACAAGCACCTATTCCACTTTTCTGTGCGGTCCCGTGGAGCTGGATGTCGTCTTCACCGCCCCCATGCTCATCGACGACTACGACCTGCTGTCCGTGCCCGTGAACTATATCTCCTACCAAGTTCGTTCCATCGACGGTAAGAAGCACGACGTGCAGTTCTACCTTGGCACCAGCCCGTTGCATGGTGTCAATCATGAGTCGCAGCCCACCATCAGCACCATAGGCAGTCAGGATGGAGTAAGATATGTGCGCACTGGCACTATTGAACAGCCAGTTCTTGCCAAGAGCGACGACGATATCTGCATCGACTGGGGCTATTTCTATCTTCCTGCCATCAACGGCGAGGTAGCGCTGACCAGGTGCGGCGAGGCAGAGAAAATCTTCACAAAGACAGGCAAACTGGCACAGACCGCGACAGCCATTCGCGCATACAAACCAGGAGAAATGCCCGACTTGGCATTCGTCAACGACTTGGGGCGTGTGGCGTCTTACAGCAATTTCGCATTAGTGGGGTACGACGAGGTGTGGGACATAGAATACATGTACAAGCACTATAAAGCCTACTGGGCACATGAGGGACAGACGAACATCTTCCAAGCCTTCAGGAATTTGGAAAAGAACTACGCCTCCGTTATGGCCCGCTGCCGCAGTCTCGACAAAACTATCTACGACGATGGCATGGCAGCAGGAGGGAAAGAGTATGCCGAGTTGTTGAGCGGTTCCTATCGGCACGTCATGGCAGGCCATAAACTGTTCCGCGACGACGAGGGTCATCTGCTTTGGTTCTCGAAGGAGAACGACTCCAACGGATGTGTCAATACCGTTGATGTCACCTATCCGTCTGTGCCTCTCTTCCTTCTCTACAATCCAGAACTTGTCAAGGCAATGCTGACCAGTATCTTTGAGTATAGCCAGCGCGGGTGCTGGACAAGACCCTATCCTTCTCACGATCTCGGTACATATCCCCTTGCCAATGGGCGCTTTATGGGCGACCATGGCATGCCTGTGGAAGAAGCCGGCAATATGCTCATCCTCAGTGCTATGCTCTGTCAGATCGATGGCAATACTAAGTATGTGGAGCCATATTGGGAACTGCTGACCACGTGGGCCGACTACTTGAAGAAGTATGGCGTAGACCCTGGCTATCAGCTCTGCACCGACGACTTCACAGGACAGCTGGCCCACAACTGCAACCTCTCGGTGAAGTCGACGCTCGGCATCATGGCCTATAGCAAACTGCTGGCCTTGCACGGAGAGAAGGATAAGGCGGTGGAAAATGAAAGCCTTGCCCGCCAGATGGCAAAGGAATGGGAAACGAACGCCCGCGACGGCGACCATTACCGGTTGGCGTTCGACCGCGAGGATACATGGAGCCAGAAGTACAACATGGTGTGGGACGACCTATGGGGCACGGGCCTGTTCCCCGCCGAAGTGAAGCAGCGCGAGCTGAACTACTACCTGACCCTTCAGAACCAGTACGGCTTGCCGCTCGACTGCCGTGCCGACTTCACCAAGAGCGACTGGATAATGTGGACAGCGGCAATGGCTGCTGACAAAACGACATTCCGCCGTTTTATGCTCCCCGTGTATAAATACGTCGACGAGACAGAAAGTCGCGTTCCCGTCAGCGACTGGCACGACACAAAGACAGGGCGACATGTGCGCTTCAAGGCCCGTACCGTCGTAGGAGGCTATTGGATGAGGGTCTTCATGGAAAGGGTGAAAAATAAAATATATTGATTCAATTATTTAAAGGAGTTAAGGAGTTAAGGAGTTATTGCTTCGCTCGTCCTTCGGACTGAAGTTAAGCCATTACCTTCGCCTGTTTCCACCTCCATACATATGGCTTAACTTCTTAACTCCTTAACTTCTTAACTACAATGAAGTTGAGCGAATGTGAAACTAGAACATATTGATATGAAAAGACAACTTCTTCTGGTGCTCGTTGCCATTGCTTCGGTCACCGTTTCAGCGCAGGTGCGACTGCAGCCTCTCTTCACCGACAACATGGTGCTTCAGCGCCAGACCAACGCCCCGCTGTGGGGTGAATCCCGACCAGGCTACATCGTGACGGCCACCACATCGTGGGACGGAGTATCGTATCAGACGACAGCCGACGCACAGGGGCACTTCATGCTGCGGGTAAAGACTCCGCAGGCGGGCGGACCGTACGACATAACGATTACCGAATCGCGGAGAGCGGGAAAGAAAGGCTCCTCCATCACGCTTCGCAATGTGATGATTGGCGAGGTGTGGCTCTGCGGCGGACAGTCGAACATGCGGATGGCCGTGGCAAGTGTGCGCGACGCAAAGGAAGAGATAAGGCGCGCCGACAGCTATCCTCAGATTCGTCTGCTGCGCGTAGAGACCACGGCGGCGGCAACACCACAGACCTTCGTCCATGCTGCCGACGGCGGATGGCAGGTGTGCTCAGCAAAGACAATACCAGCTTTCTCGGCTGCTGCCTACTTTTTCGGACGCACGCTGACCGAGCAGCTCGAGGGTAATATCCCCATCGGGCTCATCGAGTCGTGCCTGGGCTCTACCTTCGCTGAGCCGTGGGTGAGTGCCGATGCATTGCGGCAGATGCCTTATTTCCATCAGGCTATAGAGAAGGTGGCGACGATGCCTACCGACAGCCTTGAGCGCGAAAAGCGATATGCGCACGACCTTGAGGAATGGAATGCGCGAGTGTCGGAACTCGACGGACATACCACCTACGCCAATGGGCGACACACCATCTGCCGCGTCTTCAGCGGAGGAATGCCGATACAGGTGCCGGGACTGTTCGAGGATCAGCTGAAAGAGAACTACGGAGCCTTCGACGGCATAGTGTGGTACCATCGCACTGTCGATATCCCTCAGGCGTGGGAGGGGCACGAACTGTTGCTCTCGCTGGGAGCCATCGACGACGATGATATCGTCTTCTTCAATGGTGTTGAGGTGGGCAGCCATCTTGGTGTGGCCTTCAATCGTGAGTACAAGGTGCCTTCACGTCTTGTCAAGACCGGCACTGCACAGATAGCCATCCGTATCCACGACACCGGCGGACTGGGTGGTATGTACAGTCGCGAGATGCATATTAGACCCACCGACGCCGCACTCTCCTCACAGACAATCCCACTGGCAGGCACATGGCAGTTCCTCGCCACACTCGACGAGAAGGACCTGCCGTTCTATCCCACCAACCTCAACCGCGACACCAACGTGCCGTCGGCACTCTACAACGGCATGATACACCCCTTGGCACCCTACGCCCTGCGCGGAGCAATATGGTATCAGGGTGAGTCGAGTGTGGGCCGCGCCGCGCAATATCGCGAGCTGCTGTCGGTGCTCATCAACGACTGGCGCACGCAGTGGCAGCGAAAGCCTGCCGACATGGCGTTCTACATAGCACAGCTCGCCAACCATATGACACCGCAGAGCGACGCCGCGGAGGAATCGACATGGGCAGAACTGCGCGAGGCACAGCAGCGAGTAGCGGTCGAAGTACAGAACTGCGGATTGGCAACGCTCATCGATATCGGCGAGGCTGACGATATACACCCGAAGAACAAGCAGGAGGCAGGACGCCGACTGGCGCTGGCAGCACTCGCACAGACCTACGGACAGCGTGTAGGATATGCCGGTCCACAGTATTCACACTACGTGCAGGAGGGCGACCACATACGCCTCTTCTTCACCCACGACGAGGGGCTCTCGCTGCGCAAAGGAAAGGCATTCACCGTTGCCGGGCCTGACAGGAAATTCCACTGGGCCGAGGCACGCATAGATGGACAGTCGATTGTAGTGTCCTCGCCCGAGGTCAGACAGCCCGTTGCCGTGCGCTACTGCTGGGCAAACAACCCCGCCAGCATCCTCTACAATGCTACAGGACTGCCCGCCACACCGTTCCGCACCGACCAGTGGCCAGTGCTCTCGACAAACAATTACTGAAAAAAGTCCCCCTCCATACAGCGCTTCTGATTGTACATTACTTGCTTAAAGAATTAGGTAATGCGCTGATATACAAGTCTCTTGTGAGAACGACAAATCCTTTTGTCGTTCTCACGGCAATGCCTTTTGCAAGTCCTTATTAACATCAAAAGAATATTTTCCTAGCATTTGGAGCCCCATGATAAGGGGCGGACGTAAGGCAGGGATACGTCGGCTGAGCGCTGAGCCAGCTCATGGAATCTACATCAAGGACGGCAAGAAGATAGCGAGGTAGGAGCCCCCTATTATCCCCCTGGGGGATATCGCTAATGGCAACAAAAGAACATAGACTCTCTGCGAGGATTTAGCTTTGCAGAGAGTCTGTTGTTTGTTGAACATCTTTAAAGTAGTGTTGTGACTTGGTTGCAATAATCTAAGGTTTCTGTGGGCGTAGGCTGGTTCATACTCTTTTATGCCTGATGGAATTATTGCCCGAATATATTTGGCTTTAATGGCATTTCTTTGTATATTTGCGGTTAGTTTAACTAAAGAAAGATGCTAACGATGAAAAACAGATTTCATTTTTATATTGCGAGAGGCGTGGCAGCAGTCGCTTTGCTGTTGCTGATGCCTACGATGGTGCAGGCACAGATAGTGGAATACGACGAGGCACGCGAGATTGAGGAGGCCGAGATGGGCGTGGAGCGCGTGGCCCGCAACTTCATGAAGGACTACATCTCTCGTGCGTCGAGCGACAGAGACGAGCGATGGGTACAGATCGACCTGGGTTCGGAGCGGGATATCGACGCCATAAAGATACTGCCGGCATCGAATATCTGGGGTGAACGCCGTGGCGGATTCCCGAGCCATTTCCGTATTGAGGTGTCTAATGACCCTGCGTTCGGCGAGTTTGTCACCTATGAAGACATGACTCTTGCCGACGGCTATCCCGACCCGGGCGACAAAGTCGTCACGTTTGCCTCTAAGACCGTGCGCGGGCGCTATGTGCGCTTCACGGCAGCACGGTTGCGCGACAGTAAGCTCTGCCTGACGAAGATAATGGTGATGCACGACGGAGAGGACATCGCCGTGGGCTGCCCTGTGACGGAGTCGAACCCTCAGGCGGACAGCCATCCCGAGATGCTTACTCGTCAGCACCGTCCGCAGGGGGAGTTCGTAGTGACCGACAATCCCGCGAACGTCATCCCCGAAAAGAAGTGGAAACCCGTGAAAAACGTGGCGGAGACACCGTTGAAAGGTGTCAAGATGAACGATGGACTGCTGAAGACCGTTATGGAGAACAACATCAACTACCTGCTCAATTCGTTCACTGAAGAACAGATAGTCAGGAATTTCAAGGTGAAGGGCGGTCTTCCCGTGAAGTCCTTCGACTGGTCGCTCTCGCCGTTCTGGTTCCGCGAGTTGCCTGGTTCTGAGGCCGGACGCTTCCTTATGGGTGCGGGAAACACGCTCCGGTGGATGGAGAATGCGGCGCTGCGCAAGGAGATGGACAACATCGTCGACGTGATAGACCGCTGCAAGGAGCCCGACGGCTACCTGATGGCCTTCCCGAAGCACAGGATGTTCTTCGGCGAGAATGGTGCCTACGTGCGCTCCTGGGTGACCCATGGGCTCATCGACGCCGGCTATGCAGGCAACGCGAAAGCCTTCCCACTGCTTCGCGGGTTCTACGACTGGTTCGACCGCTGCGCCTTCCTGCCCGAGATGCTACGCCGTCCGGGGCAAGGAGTGCAAGGCACCATACCCCTCACGCGCACCTATTTCTCGCCCGTGGGGAAGCCCGACGACATAAAGGTAGTGATGAGATATTTTCAGGAGAACTACTTCATGGAGGGACTCGCGCAGCGCAACCCCGAGGTGATATATAAGTATCCGTACGACCGTCCCCACAACTATCTCCTCACCGCCATCGAACCCTACTTCGACCTCTATCGTGCCACGGGCGAGAAGAAATATCTCGACGCCGTGGAAGGTGCGTGGGACCTGTTCCACGACAACTGGGAAATGACCGGCGGCGAGATGTCGATCAACGAAGGCACGTTTGTCTACGAGCCTCGGTCGTACTACCTCCATCAGGAGGCTGGCGAGCTCTGTGGCAACGCCTTCTGGATAAAGCTCAACCAGCGGTTCCATAATCTCCGCCCCGATGAAGAGAAATATCAGGCCGAGATAGAGAAGAGTATCTACAACGTGGCGATTGCCAATCAGTACGGAGCCGAGGGCATACGCTACTTTGCCAAGCTCGACGGCAGGAAATACCACCCCCACGTCGCTGGCACCTTCCACGCCATGAACACCTGCTGCGAGGGTCAGGGCACGCGCATCTACGGTTCGCTGCCGGAGTATATCTTCTCCATCGCGCGCGAAGGCGTGTACATAAATCAATATGCTGCGGCCGAGGCAGAACTGCCAGTGGGGAAGAAAAGCCTGAAACTGAAGATGGACACCGAGTTCCCTTATGGCATGGAAGTAGCCATTGCAGTGGAGAACACCGAGGCTGTGGCTGCCGACATCCATCTGCGTATCCCCTCGTGGGCTGCACATGCGGTCGCCGTCGCCGTCAATGGCAGCATCGAAACCACAGGCGAGCCAGGTACATACCTCTCCCTCCGTCGCCAGTGGAAGGCCGGCGACAAGATCACGTTCGTGCTGCCAGCAGCCTTCCGTGTGACCAAATACGAGGGCAAGGAACGCGGCTTCGAGCAAGGGCATTATGCACTCGAATACGGTCCGATACTCATGGCTGCCGTGGGAGTGAAAGGCAAGAAGCAGATAGAGATTGCCGCCGGTGCGCAGACAATTGTCGCCCGGCTGTCGCCTATCGAAGGCCAGCCGCTCCACTTCGCCATAGAAGGCGACCAGCAGATAGAACTGTGGCCGTACTTTGAAGTGGGCGACCAGCCGTTCTCTTGCTTCCCGAAACTGTCAGAGGAATGAGTACAAAGGCCATGTACTGCGAGTACAAGAGCCATGTACTGTGAGTACAAAGCCCATGTACTGCAAGTACACGAGCCATGTACTGCCGCTGGTGTTTTGTGTTGTCGTCGACAGCATGTATGACATGCTCCGGTGGGGAAAGCAAGGGCTGTCCTTTTAGGGAGAAACAAGGCTCGGAAGATAAAAAAAGTAAAAAAAATTTCTTTATCTGATTTTTTTCCCATAACTTTGCAGACAGAAAATCAGACATCATGGTAAATGGAATTCCGACAGGCGAAAATGTCGGGATTCTTTCTTTTGTTCTATCCGAAAGGGTAGGGGAAGGACCTAGAAAGATGCTGGTTCGGGCGAAAAGCACAAAGGTTAAGTGCCAGAAACACAAGGAAATAATTTAAAAACATAGATAGTTATGTCATACATGTCACAAGAGGGCTACGAGAAACTCGTGGCCGAACTGCAGCGCCTCGAGTCGATAGAGCGTCCGGCTGCATCGGCGGCCATCGCCGAAGCACGCGACAAGGGCGACCTGAGCGAGAACTCGGAATATGAGGCAGCAAAGGAAGCACAGGCGAGATTAGAGGATAAGATCAACCGTCTGAAGATGACCATCTCGGAGGCGAAGATCGTCGACGTCAGCCGTCTGAACGCCAAGGCAGTGCAGATACTGTCGAAGGTGGAGATGACGAATCTGGTCAACGGTGCCAAGATGTCGTACACCATCGTGAGTGAGAACGAAGCCGACCTGAAGGCAGGCAAGATTTCCATCAAGACCCCTATTGCCCAGGGACTGCTCAACAAGAAAGTGGGCGACGAGGTGGAGATAAAGATTCCCCGCGGCTCTATACGGCTGAGGATAGACAATATCTCGTATTAGAGGAGTGTGGAAGCCCCCAAGCCCCCTAAAGGAGAGCGTAGGAAGCCCCCAAGACCATAAAGGGAAAGAAAAGTGTTCTCCGTAAACGCTAAAAAAGAGAGGGGCCAAGTGGCGGACTAATCATGATTTTCAATTTTCAATTTTACTTTCTCCTTCGGACATTCATCCTCAGACAGTGACCGTTGGTTAAATTTTCAATTTTTAGAGATGACTATATTTTCAAAGATTGCAGCAGGCGAGATACCGTCGTATAAGTGTGCCGAAGACGAGCATTTCTATGCTTTCCTCGACATCAACCCGGTGACGAAAGGACATACGCTCGTCATCCCTCGCCACGAAGTAGACTACATCTTCGACCTCCCCGACGACGAGATAGCCGCCTTCGAGGTGTTCGCAAAGAAGGTGGCCGTGGCCATCAAGCGCGTGTTCGGTTGCCGGAAGGTGGCGCAGGTGGTGCTCGGGCTCGAGGTGCCACATGCTCACATACACCTCCTGCCGATGAACACCGAGGCCGACGTAGACTTCCACAACAAGAAAAGCGACATCCCAGAGGAGGAATTCCGAGAGATATCGCAGAAGATCTATGCTGAGTTCCAGAAACTTTGAGTAATAGCAGCAGACCTCTCTACAGAGAGAAACATGGCTCAGACATCAATCGAATGGGAATACTCTTGTCTGTATGGCAGACGAGGGTCTTCCCTTTTTTCGTGAAAAACCATGTTAAAAGATGAAAAATAGCAGACGGACTTACACTAAAACCCGATGCTCAGTCGTTATATAATAAAAGAGAGACCTCGAAAATCTTGTACTTACGCAAAAGCTTTTCTATGAAAGAACAGAATACATATTGCCTGATATTTGCCGGCGGGAAAGGTCGCCGATTGTGGCCGTGCAGCCGTGAAGAGTATCCCAAACAGTTTATTGATTTCTTTGGAGTGGGCCGTACGCAGTTGCAACAGACCTACGACCGATTCCGTAAGTTGCTTCCCGGCAGCCATATCTTCGTCAGTACGGGCGAGCCGTATGTTGATATTGTGCGCACTCAGTTGCCCGATATCGCCGAAGAGAGCATTCTTGCCGAGCCGGTGCCACGCAACACTGCCCCCGCTGCAATGTGGGCAGCATGGCGCATATCGCTCGTCGATCCCGAGGCAACGATTATCCTCACGCCGTCCGACCAGACGGTGCAGGATGAAGAAGCATTCCTGAGAAACATGCGTGAGGGAGTGGAATTCATCGAAGGCAGCGCCATCCAGCTCGTGATGGGAGTGCGACCGACGCGGCCAGAACCGGGATACGGCTATCTGCAGATGGGCGAGATGGTGGAGAAGGACGTATATAAGGTGCAGACATTCGCCGAGAAACCCGAGCGTGAGTTTGCCCGCATGTTCCTCGAGAGCGGAGAGTTCCTGTGGAACACGGGACTATTCATCTCCGGCGCCCAGCAACTTCTGGACACATGCGAAGTGCTCGTGCCCGCAGTGACAAAAGAGCGCAGGAAAGCTGCAAAGACGCATTTGCCGGAGGAAGAGAGAGCATTTATAAAGGAGAATTACCCGCTCCTGCCTAACATGTCGCTCGACTATTGCCTGCTGGAGAAGACTGCAGGCGTGACGGTGATGGAGTGCGACTTCGGATGGGCCGACCTCGGAACGTGGCACAGCATCTACGAAGCCCGGCAGAAAAGTGCCGACGACAACGTCCTCGTCGACACTGAGGCACTGATGGAAAACTCTCATGGCAACGTGATAAAACTGCCCGAGGGACGTATGGCGATCATCAACGGCCTCGACGGCTTTATCGTAGCCGAGCAGGGTAACGTCCTCCTCATCTGCAAGAAGGAAGACTCGTCGGCCTTGATAAAGAAATATCTGAACGAGATGCAAATTCGCAAGGGCGACAAGTTCGTGTAGAATCACGGCTGAGAAAAAGCGCCGCGGACGGTGGAAACCGTTCGCGGCGTAATCGTTTACGCGCTACAATGAAACAAAACGGACGCGCAATTTTCCGCTATAGATTGCAGAATGATTAATTTTGCACTCGTCTTCTGACGTAAATAACTGAAAATTAAATAAAAAGCAATATGAAAAATTTACTTAAGCCGTTGTTCGTAGCAGCTCTGATGTTTGCTGCCAATGCAGGTGTGCAGGCACAGGGATGGCCTGAGAACTATGAGGGCGTGATGCTGCAGGGATTCTATTGGGACTCCTATGCCGACACCCAGTGGGACAATCTCTCCTCCCAGGCAGAGGAGATGTCGGAGTTCTTCGACCTCATCTGGGTGCCTAATTCGGCCTACGCTGGCTCGCTGACCTCGAACATGGGCTATCATCCCATCTATTGGTTCGACCACAAAAGCGCTTTCGGAAGTGAGGAGGCGCTCAGATCGATGATCAAGACCTTTAAAGAGAAAGGCACCGGAATCATCGAAGACGTTGTGATAAACCATCGTTTAGGCGTGTCGAGCTGGGTCGACTTTCCTGCCGAGACGGTAAACGGAGTCACCTATCAGCTGACGGCCAGCGATATATGCTCCGGCGACGAGGCAAAGGATGAGGGCTACACGCTTGGTCCGAATGCCGATACCGGTCAGAACTGGGGCGGCGCACGCGACCTCGACCACAAGAGCGAGAACGTGCAGAAGAACGTTGTGGCATATCTCGACTACCTCAAGAACAACCTCGGATACGTCGGATTCCGCTATGATTTCGTGCTCGGTTACGCCCCTGAGTACGTCGGAAAATACAATCAGACGGTGAAGCCCGAGTTCTCAGTAGCTGAATGTTGGGAAAGCTATACCATCATCCGCAACTGGCTCAACGGCACTAAGGTCGACGATGTCATCCAGAGTGCAGCCTTCGACTTCCCACTGAAGTTCATCATCCGCGACGCATTCAACGCCTCCGACTGGAGTAAGCTGGCTGGTACCGGCACGAGCTACCTTGCCTATCTGCCGTCGCTGCGCCGATACAGCGTCACCTTCCTCGACAACCACGACACCGGACGAGAAGATGATAAGATGCTGAAGGCCAACGTCGAGGCGGCCAATGCATTCATGCTCATGCTGCCAGGCACTCCATGTGTGTGGCTGAGCCACTGGAAGAAGTATAAAGCCCCCATCAAGAAGATGATCCTCGTGCGCCATGCAGCTGGGATTACCAACCAGAGCGTGATAAATACCAACAACTACAAGGTAGTAGACAACGGCTTCGTGGCCGAGACAAAGGGCACGAAAGGCAACGTCATGATACTCCTCGGCGACGTCACGTCGCAGTCGACAGAGGGATATAAGCTTGCCCTCGAGGGGCAGAACTACAAACTCTATGTCAGCGAAGGCGTCGATATCTCTGCCCTCGACAATATCGTCGACGACGAGCCATCGGTGAATATTCCCAGTTTCTGCACGGTAGGAGCCGACGAGATGTGCGCTTTCTTCGAAGCCCCACAGACATGGTCGACCATCAAATGCTGGTGCTGGAACAGCAGCAGTAACTTCACCGGCGGCACATGGCCAGGCGCCCTCTGCCAGTATCTCGGCAAGGCCGAAAACGGCAACGAAGTGTACAAGTGGACATACTCGCAGCCGCTGAGCACGGTGTCGTCGCTGCCCACGGGAATCATCTTCAGCAGTAACGGCGCTCCGCAGACCATCGATCTGCCGTTCGAAAACGGAGGATACTACAACATCGACGGACTGCAGGCCACCGTCGCCACTGGGATTGACGACATTCTAATAAATAAGGACGGGGAACCGTCAGCCATCTACGACCTTCAAGGCCGCCGCGTGGAGAAACCGGCAGTCAGAGGAATCTACATCGTGAACGGACGCAAGGTGGTGAGATAGACTGTGCGGACAGATTAAAAACCATTGAAAGGGGAAACAATCTCTTTGCGAAAAGACGTTGTTTCCCTTTTTGTTTTCTGATTATAACTAATAATGAAAGTTAAATAACTGGCTTTTGGCGAACTTTTAACTAAAAACATTCGTTTAATAACTAATTCCTCTCGTATATTTGCGTCGTGAAGTTATAAAGGGAAGTCTAACACGCATAAAACATAATATGGACAGGTTGACGAAGAAAGAAGAAGAGATTATGAACTTGCTTTGGGAGCATGGCGACATGCAGGTGCGAGAGATGCAGGCGCTTTATCCTGAGCCTAAGCCTCATGTGAACACCATTGCGACGTTTGTAAAGATTCTCGAGGAGAAAGGCTTTGTGGCTCACAAAGCGATAAACCAGCGCTGTTACATCTATTTTGCCAAGGTGACGCGCGACGGATACAAGACTAAGTCTTTGAATGGATTGGTCGAAAAATGGTTTGACAAGTCATATCTTGGTGTCGTTTCCACGCTTGTCCAGGAGGAGAAAATCAGCATTGAAGAACTGCAAGAGATGATAAACGAGATAAAAGGCAGGAAATAAGTGATAAGTATCAATAAGAATCATGGCAGCATTTTTCATATATTCAATAAAGGTGGCACTTTGTCTGGCGGTGTTCTATCTGTTCTACAAGTTGCTGCTATCGCGCGAGACGTTTCATACGTTCAACCGCATTGTCTTGCTTGCGTGCGTTGCGTTGTCGCTTTTGGTTCCTGTTGTGCATGTAACTACAAGCCACGTATCGCCAACAATAAACATCAACAACGATATCACGAGTGTTATTTATGTCATTTCTGCCACGGTTATAGAGGAGAATAAGGGCATCACATGGATACAGTTGCTTTTTGCCGCGTATATAATTGGTGTGGTGTTATTCCTCATTGCCGAGGTAGTGTCGCTTCTTCGCCTGTGGCATATAATTGCGAGCGGTCACAAGGCCGAGTATCGCGACGGTGCCCAGGTGGTTGTCACCGAGGGCAACATGCCACCGTTCAGCTGGTTCCGATGGATTGTCGTCAACTGTCGCGACTACGAGGAGAACGGTTGCGAGATAATCACTCACGAACTTGCTCACATCCGTCGGCGTCACTCTATCGACATTTTTCTCTGCGACCTGCTAATCGTCTTGCAGTGGTTCAATCCTGCTGCGTGGCTGCTAAAGCGCGAGTTGCAGGACGTGCACGAGTATGAGGCCGACGAAGTCGTGCTCTCTGACGGAGTGGATGTCGAGCATTACCAGATGTTGCTCATCCGTAAGGCCGTGGGAGAAAGATTGTTCTCTCTGGCAAATAATTTCAATAAAAATTCATTAAAAAAACGTATAAAAATGATGAGTAAGAAAAAATCAAACCCTTGGCAACGCCTGCGCGCGGCGATAGTTCTGCCGCTTGCTGTTGTTGCCATCGCCGCCTTTGCACGTCAGGAGGTGGTGCAGATGGTCAGCCATATCGAGGCTGAGAGTGAGAAAATGGCGGATAAGATTATCCCCGAAGTTATTAAAGAATCGCCTGTTGCCGAAGTGAAGGAGGTGGTTGGCGATGTTGTGAAACCGTCTGTTCAGCAATATGCTGTTGGTGTCGATCCGGTAAAGAATGTTAAGGCCGACACGACGAAAGTGGTTAAGGTTATCAATGTTCCCTTAAGTACGACGGTTGTTGACTTGGAAACTGGCAAAGTGACCATTCCTGACTCTAGCAATTGGGACGTAAAGTATCTCAATGGTGAGGACGCTGTGAGAATTTATGGTGAACCAGGAAAAGGCGGTGTGGTGTTTATTTCCAATAAAGAGGGAATACCTTTGACTCCGATTGTAACGGGTAAAACGACAGTGGTTTATGGCATTGATTTAAACAGCAAGTCCGAGAAGCCCAAGTTGGCTTATGATGTTGACACTCAACCTGAGTTCCCGGGCGGTGTGGAAGAGATGAAAAGCTATATGCATGAGAACCTTCGTTTCCCGAAGGAGTGTCAGGAGCGCGGCATCGATGGAGTAGTGCTAGTCAGGTTTATTGTGACTCCCGATGGCGATATAGAGAATGAGCAAATAATCAGGAGCGTCGATCCCCAGCTCTCTGCCGAGGCTTTGCGCGTCGTGCGTAACATGCCGAAGTGGAAACCTGCCACTAAGGATGGTAAAAACGTTGTGTGCGAGTATAATTTACCTGTGAATTTCAAGCTTCAATAGTGTTTTTTAGGTTATTGCAATAAGTTTTTCTAGGTATATTGTAAACAGGGGTTTTCGCCCCTGTTTTTTTATTTAATATTTTTGTTTCCCCTTTTTCGTTTATCTTTAGCTGTCAAGGATAGGTAAATAATTACTAATTTCTTTTGTATTACCTTCGGTTTTCACTATCTTTGCAGTCACTTTCTTAAAAACAAATACAATGAATATCAAATACCTATCAGTCGTTATTGCATTATGCTTTGGCATCAATGCCAGTGCACAGAAATACGTCGGCGGCGACATATCGCTGTTGACGAAGTATGAAGAACATGGGGCAAAATACTATACCCACTCCGGCGAAGTCATCAGCGACCTCCTCGGATTCTTCGCCGACGAGAAGTTGAACGCCATGCGTGTGCGCCTCTTTGTCGATCCCTCGAAGGCTCCCGAGGACGAAGTGGGCGAAGGAGTCTGTCAGGACCTTGCATACGTCTGCGCCTTAGGGAAGCGTATCAAAGCCGCAGGCATGGCCTTGATGCTCGATATCCACTACAGCGACTCATGGGCCGACCCTGCCAAGCAGTACACTCCCGATGCCTGGGCGCTGCTCTCCGATGCCGGTCTCGCTTCGAAGGTGCACGACTACACCGTGGATGTGCTCACCGCAATGATCTCTGCCGGCGCCACTCCCGACTTCATACAGACGGGCAACGAGATCAGCTACGGTATGCTCTGGGGGCTGCGCGGTGCTGCCGACTCATCGATGAAGAAATACTACGCCGGCAAGGAGAATAATGCAGAGCGATTCTTCACCCTCCTGGAGAGCGCCACGAAGGCATGTCGCGAAATGTGCCCGCAAGCAAAGATCGTGCTGCACACCGAGAGAGTCTCAAACATCGACTATACACTCCTCTTCTACAAAGACATGGCTACGGCGGGAATCGACTACGACATCATCGGCCTGAGCTACTATCCCTACTTCCACGGCACCCTCTCCCAGCTCGACAGATGCCTCACAGAGACCAAATCCGCCTTCCCTGAGAAGAAGATCATGATTGTCGAGACAGGCTATCCTTATGCATGGGAAGTGCCCGGAACCACCTACGACTACACCTCCTTCTATCCCTACAGCGACGAGGGACAGCAGAAATTCACCGCCGACCTCATCCGCACCCTCAACCGCCACGACAACGTGACGGGGCTCTTCTGGTGGATGATGGAGGCCAACGAATGCGGGCTCGACTGGAACACGCAGCGCGTGACCGACAAATGGTACAACGCCCCCCTCTTCGACAACCGCGACGGCCGCGCTACATCGGCACTCTCCACGCTGAAAGACTTCCTCCCCTCCACCGGCATCAGCCGACTGCAGACGGAGCCATCAGCCGCCGACAGCCCCGTCTACACCATCGACGGCCGCCTCGTCAAGCCGGCAGGACAGTCGGCGCAGCTCCCGACAGGGCTCTATCTGAAGGCAGGCAGGAAGATTGCCGTGAGATAAAATCCCGCCAGCTGGCACTTCTATCCTACAGCATATCAGGCTCGCAGCACCGCTGCGGGCCTTTTTTGTCGTCGGTAATCCCACGGACAGGCAGCAGTACAAAGCCCATGTACCCGGAGTACAAAGCCCATGTACTCGGAGTACAAAAGCCATGTACTCGAAGTACAAAGCCCATGTACTGGCCGCGACCATCGCCGACGGCGAGCAAAAATGACGTGAAAAGTAATCTCGAATACGTTAATATTTCAAAATAATTCGTGCATAAGAGATGAAAAAGGCGCGTTTTCGTGACATTTTGTATAACTTTGCAGGCTGGCTGACGGAAAAATGTAAAAAAACGTACCCGAAGCTCCTCTATAGGGATTAAGCCCTGCCGAGGCTTCCTCTGAAGCCCACCCCTAGCCCCTCCCTGGGGAGGGGAAGAAGCCTCCGCTGCCCCTTCAGTGAGGGAAATGAAAAGTGTAAAAATGGACTCGAGCTTGCTCGCTCCTATGATCGTTAGCGAGTCTGGAGAAAATGTAAAATATAGAGCGAACTAATCATAATTATATATCATCAATTGTCAATTATCAATTCTTACGATACGCAATGAAGAAGTTTTTTTCTACTATCCTGTTGAGCCTGATGCTGGTGATCAGTGCCCAGGCTGTTCCTGCTCATAAGGGCAAGGTGACCGTCACTCAACCCGACGGTACTACCGTGACAGTGCGCCTCCACGGCGACGAGTATCTCCACTTCACTACCACCGACGACGGCTATTCGGTGGTGAAAGACGCCGACGGCTTCTACCGCTATGCTCGCCTCGATGGCGGCAAGCTGGTGGCTACCGACGTCGTAGCCCACGACATGACAACGCGCACAGCCGACGAAAGAGCATTCCTCTCGTCGACAGAGAGATATCTCGCCCCCGAGATGTCGACGCAGATGCAGCAGATGAAGCAGCAGAACCGGAAAGCAGGGCAGAGGGCTCTCGCACAGCACAAGGCGGCGCAGTACGACTATAACAATTTCCGCGGACTGCTCATCCTCGTAGAGTTCAACGACAAGGAGTTCTCGCGCGACGATTACGCCGAGCTGCTCAACGATATGGTGAACAAGGAAAACTACACCGGCTACACCGATTTGAACGGCCGCAAACAGACATATACCGGCTCTGTGCGCGACTACTTCAGCGACAACTCCTTCGGCAAGTTCAAGCCGCAGTTTGATATTGTCGGGCCGGTGAAGCTGACCGACTACAGCCAGTACGACCCCGAGGGCACCGACAACGCGTGGGAGATACTGCGTGCAGCGGTGACTGCTGCCGACCCACTGGTCAACTTCAAGGACTACGACCGCGACGGAGACGGATACGTAGACTTGATATACTTCATCGTTGCCGGCAATGGTGCCAACTATGGAGGCAACGACAGCCGACTCTTCTGGCCCCACCGCTCGGGCTTCTATGGCTATGTGCGCAAGGATGGCGTCTATCTCGGCGACTACGCAAGCAGCGTAGAACTGGCTGGTTTTACCGATTATCCGTCGACGGTGAAGATAGACGGCATCGGTACCATCTGCCACGAGTTCAGCCACGTGCTCGGACTGCCCGACTTCTACGACACCGACTATGCGCAGAACGGACAGAGCAACGACCCGGGCGAATGGTCGGTGATGGCCGGAGGAAGCTATGAAAACGACGGCCGCACACCCGTGGGCTACTCGCTCTTCGAACGCTATGCTGTGGGATTTGCCGAGCCTACGACCATCAATGCCGAGGGAAGCTACACGCTGGAGAGCATCGATAAGGTGAACACAGGTTATCGCATCAACAGCTCGGTGGAAAAGGAATTCTTCTTCCTCGAAAACCGGCAGCGCACAAAGTGGAATGCCTACATCCCCGGCACGGGTATGCTCGTCTTCCGAGTGGACTCTACAAACGCGCAGATATGGGACAACAACCAGGTGAATGCTTACCCCTCCCACAACTACTACGAGCTCCTTCGTGCGGGTGGATATAAGAACGGTGCGGTAGCAAGCGACCCATTCCCCGGCACGGGCAACGTGAAGCTGCTCAACAACGGTACGGAGCCTGCGAGCCTGAAGCCGTGGAACGACGGCGGAACGAAGTGGGGACTGTCGAACATACGCCAGTCGGGAGGAGTGATATACTTCGACATCGAAGACGCCTACGTGCTCAAGAGCATCTCTATTGACGAGGCAATAACAATAGGAGTGGGGATGAACAGAAACCTCACCGTCACCTACGACCCGAGCTATATAGAGGAAGAAATCACATGGACCACGAGCGACGCCTCCGTGGCTACTGTCGACAAGGACGGAAAACTGACAGGAGTGAAAGCCGGCACGTGCACCATCACCGCCACGGCAAAGTCGGGACCGACGGCAACATGCCAGGTGACAGTAGAGAACGAGCTCATGGTGAACAGCATCGCCGAATTTAAAGCCCTCGAAGAAGGTTCGAAGGCAATACTGAACCTGAAGGATGCCCGCGTGCTCTACGTACATAAGACAGGCGTATACATCCACGACAACACCGGAGCTATCATCTTCACAGGCGTCGGCGGAACATTCAAGCAGTGGGATACCATCAACGGAAAGATATATGGCCAGTTGGCATTCAGCAATAAGATGCCGCAGTTCGCAGCTGTAGAAGAACTCACCAACACCGATGGCCTCACCATCGCCGCAGGTACAGAGTTCGCTCCGCGCGAGGTGAAACTTGAAGATCTCACCGAAGCCGACTACGCCGACTACGTTGTGGTGAAGACTGCACAGCTGATTATCGACGGCGGAATGTTTGCCGTGAAAGGCGACAAGCGCGCACGACTCTATAACACACTCGGAGTAAAGAACATAAAAGTGCCTGCGACAATCGAAGGCAAGCGTTTCGACGTGACATGCATATTCGGTACCAACGTGCTCAACAGCGAAGTCATCGACGAGTGCTATCTGCTCAAGAGCCCCGAGGAGGTGGAGTGGACACCAGTGATTGAATCGCTCACCCTTACCGAGAAGCAGGAGGTGGTGAAAGGCACTACCGTGAAGCTCGTTGCCACCATACAGCCCGAAGGTGCTGCCGGCACGCTCACATGGGAGTCTGACAATGAAGAAGTTGCCACCGTCGATGCCGAAGGCAACGTGAAGGGCGTCAGCTGCGGAACAGCAACAATCACCGTGACAGCCGAGGGCGGCATCAGCGCCAAGTGCAACGTCATCGTCACAGCCGTTGAGGCACTGCCGGCAATAGGCGGCGCGCTCGAGCTGAACGACGGCGACATCGTCGCAGTGAGCCTCACCGAAGCAAACGTGCTCTATGTGCATGGCGAGAATATCTACGTGCGCGACCATGCCAATGCAGCAGTGTTCAACGTGCCGGGACTCACCGCAGAGCGTACCAACCTGCTCAGCGGAAAGGTCTACCTGCAGCTATCTCACGTCAATCGCATGCCGGTATTCACACCTGTGGAGGGCTGGACAGCAGCTTCCGACTTCATCGTGAGCGAGGGAGAAGAGGTGGAGCCGCGCCGAATCAGCATCGATGGGCTCACTCCGAACTACTATGCCGACTACGTATGCGTGACAGCCACACCGCTCGAGGGCACCGACGACGTCTATGCAGTGGGCGACGAGGTGCGCACTCGCGTGTTCAACTACTTCGGCATAGAGGGTATCACCCTGCCTGAGAACCTCGACCTGTTTGTGTTCAATGTGACAGGTATCTTCGGCACCGATGTCCTCGGCGAGGATGTAGTCGACGAACTGTACCTGTTGGAGTCGCCGGAGAAGACCTACGACCTGAACCGCGACGGCAAGATATCGACGGCCGATATACAGGTGATCATCAACGAAATGAAGAAGGCTGAGGCCGACCAGGACATGAAGTACGACCTTAATTTGGACGGTAAGGTATCTACTGCCGATATCCAGATTATCATCAACGAGATGAAAAAATAACGTCTGAAGAGAACGTCCTTCAAGAGATAGGAAAACAAATAATCGGCATGCACCATACGACGGTGCATGCCGATTATGTTTTCCGGAAGTTGCTTTGCTGTCTCCTGTTGCTATTTCTTTCCGTAGGTGATACCCTGCCAGTCGTCGGTGCGGAATGGGAACATCGGCAGTCCTTCGCCGTTGACGACGTTGCAGTCGGGGTTGTCGGCCCATGCATAGCGCACTGCGACGGGCAGTTTCACTTTACTGCTGCTCACCACAATCTCGTTGCCTTCGATGCGGGCATCGGCCCAGTAGAACTTATGGTCGAGTCCTGCCACGGCAAAGCCTCTCACACGCTTGCCGTCGCTGGTCGTCAGTCCGCCTGTGGTATGGTCGAAGCTGAGGCGGATGGCACGGGCTTCCATCTTGCAGTCTTTATACACCGGCCCTGAGTATTCGATATTCTCGCCGTAGGTGAGAGCTCGTGCCAGGAGTCCGAGGCGTCGGCCCACCTCCTGTTTGTTCTTCGGGTGGATGTCGTCGGCCTCGCCGATGTCGATGGTACACGCCATTGCCGTGTTCTCTAAGCGTGTTGTCATGCTCTGAGCCTCGCGAAGCTCGGCCCAGGCAGATTCGTTTGGCTCCTTCAGCTGCGGTTGGTAGTTGGCGAGCTGCACGATATAGAACGGGAAGTCGTAACCCCACTGGTGGCGCCAGTCGCGTATCATGGTCGGGAGAAGTTCGCGATACTGGTAGGCTCTGTTGGCGTTCTCTTCGCCCTGATACCAGATGGTGCCGCGCGTGGCATAGGGTATTATCGGTGCAAGCATGGCGTTGTAGAGCAGGGTGGAGATGTTCACGTAGCTGATTTGTCCCTTTGGAGTGTCGGGCAGGTGGTCGATGTCGACCGAGCAACGCCCTTTCCATGTTCCGTCGATGAGCATTGTGTCGTTGCCGCAGGAGATGCTCAGGTGGCCGCGGAATCCATAGATGCCTGTGCCTCCTCCGCCGTCGAGTATGCGTAGGGCAACGGTGCCTTTGTCTGTGCGGGTTGCCGTGGCGGGGATTTCGTAGGACCGTATCGTGCGCACTCCGACGCTGTGACCGATCATCTTGCCGTTGAAGAATGTCTGGTCGTGGTCGTCCACCATTCCCATGTTGAGTTTCAGGGCTTTCCCTCTCCATCGTGCAGGTATGTCGAACGATTTGCGTAGCCAGTACATCCCGTCGTAGTTCACGAGCTGGGGCTCTTCGGAGAATCCGGGTAGCGACACGTCGAACCATCCTGTGTCGTCGTAGCTGGGTGCGGCCCATGCAAGTATATCGCCGTTCATGTCGCCATTTGCCTTGGCTTCTGTAGCTGCTGCGTCGCCGAACCACCGCTTCCAGTCGTTCTTGTAGACCTGATCCAGGTCGCTATAGGCATGGTAGACGGAGTCGAGATTGTTTGCCTCGTGGTTGAAATCGGGCAGTTGCTCGATGAAGTCGTGGCTTGTCCAGGACTTTGCATCGGTTCCTCCCCAGCAGGTTTCAATGAGTCCCACGGGCACATTCCTGTATTTCTCTATCTCTCGTCCGAAGAAGAATGCTACGGCTGAGAATTCCTCGGCCCATTCAGGCGAGCTCACCTGCCACGATTCACCTGCCGCGTGGAACCTGTCGAGCGGTGCGCGGCTCGTCTCCCGCTCTACTTTCAGCAGTCGGATGTTGGGATGGCTGGCTGTGGCGGCAATTTCCTCCTTGCTGTTCTTGATATCTTTCATCATCATCTCCATGTTCGACTGTCCGGAGCATATCCACACCTCTCCGATCATCACGTTGTTGAGCACCGTTGGCTTGCCGTCGCTGATGGTGATTTTGTATGGTCCTCCTGCTGCCGGTGTCTTCACTTTCACGCGCCATCGGCCCTGACTGTCGGCCTTGGTCTGATAGGAGATATTGTCCCACGAGGTGACGACTGTCACTGTCTTTCCTGCCATGGCTTCGCCCCAGATGGGTGCTTGCGTCTGTTGCTGGAGCACCATGTTGCTGCTGAAGAGCGGCTGCAACTTGACTTTGGCACTTGCCGTCGTTGCAGCTGCGAGCAGTGCCATGATAAATAGTTTTCTCATCTTGCTGTTTAATAAAAAATATGGCGGCAGACTGGCTACAGTCTGCCGCCTGTGAATGTTATTGTGCGGGGTAGGTGAGGCCTTGCCAGTCGTCGGTGCGGAACGGAATCATGGGCAGTCCTTCTCCGTTGTAGATATTGCAGTTGGGGTTGTTTGCCCATCCGTATCTCACTGCTATCGGGAAGTCGACCTCGTCGGCCCACACCTCGATGGTGTTCTTTCCGGTGATTCTTGCCTTGGCGGGATGGAACTTATGGTCTATTCCTGCGATGGTGAATCCCTTCTCGTCGCGGCTGCCTACAGCCTTCAGTCCGCTTTCTGCATGGTCGAATTCGATTATCATGCGGTTCTTTGCGATGCGGCTGGCTTTATATTTCGGTCCGGAGTATTCGATGTTTTCCCCGTAGGTCAGTGCTCTTGCGAGCAGCGAGAGTCGGCGTCCCACCTCCTGCTTGTTCTGCGGATGGATGTCGTTGGCCTCGCCGATGTCGATGATGCATGCCAGTCCTGAGTTCTCTGTGCGTTCGTTTGCAATGACCTGAGCCTCGCGAAGTTCGGCCCATGCCGACTCTTCTGGTCCTTTCTCCGGAGCCATATAGTTGGCGAGCTGCACGATATAGAACGGGAAGTCGTAACCCCACTGGTGGCGCCAGTCGCGTATCATGACAGGCAGGAGGTCGCGATATTGATAGGCTCTGTCGGCGTTTGCCTCACCCTGATACCATATTGCGCCCTTGATGGCATAGGGGATGATGGGTGCGAGCATGGCGTTGTAGAGCACTGTGGGCACGTTGGGGTTGCCGATGGTGTTCTGTGGCAGGCGCGGCATGTCGTATGTCGGGAGCGTCATCTTCACTTTCCATGTTCCGGCAATGCTCCGTTCGTCGCTGCCGCAGGCAATGGTCATTTTGCCGTTGTAGCCAATGATGCCTGCTCCTCCACCGGTGTCGAGCACTCTCAGTGACAGTGTTGCCTGGCCCTGCTTCACCAGTCGGCCGGGGATGGTGTACACGCGATTCAACGAATAGCCAACCATTGCGCCCACCTTCTCGCCGTTGAAGAATGTCTGGTCGATGTCGTCTACGTTGCCAAGGCGTAGTGTAAGGTCTTTCCCTGCCCATGCTGCGGGGATGTCTATCGTGCGGCGAATCCAGAATATTCCGTCGAAGCTGCTGAACTCATTGTCGCCGAGGTTGCCTGGCTGCTGGGCATCTTTCCATCCTGAGAGGTCTGCTCCTGGCTGCGACCATGTTGGAGCGTCACTGAATTTCTCGGCTTCCTTGGCTGCAGAGACTTTGTTCCATTCTTCTACTTCGGCTGAGTACATCTTCTGACGTTCCTCTGCCGACTCTGGCAGCGAGCCGAGTCGCTTCACCTGCTCTCTGAAATATGGCATCGCATTGAGCGCTTCTCCGCTTGTCCATGCTTCTGCCACCGTGCCGCCCCAGCAGTCCATGATGAGTCCTACGGGCACGTTCTGGTATTTCTCTATTTCCCTTCCGAAGAAGTATCCTGTTGCCGAGAACTTCTCAGCGCTCTCTGGCGAGCACACCTCCCATCCTCCGCGCTCCGAGGTGACCGTTGTCAGGGGAGCGGTGTTGGTGTTGCGATCTATTTTCACGAGGCGGATGTTGGGATGTTGTGCGGCTGCAGCCACCTCCTCGTCGTGGTTCTTAACCTGCCATCCCCGTCCTCCGCGGAGCGGCATCTCCATGTTAGATTGTCCGGTGCATATCCACACCTCGCCGATCATGACGTTTTTCAGCGTGACGCGCTTCCCGTCGTTGATGGTGATTGTGAATGGTCCTCCGGCTTTCGGAGTCTTCACTTTCACTTGCCAGCGGCCTTTGGCATCGGCCTTCGACTGATAGGAGACGTTGTCCCACGATGTGGTCACGACCACGCTTTTCCCAGCCTTGGTCTCGCCCCAGATGGGAGCCTGCGTCTGTTGTTGGAGCACCATGTTGTCGGTAAAGATTGGCAAAAGCTTCACTTGAGCGTTTGCCGACAGCGCCATTGTAAGCGCAAAGAAAAGGGTCTTTAGTTTCATACGCGTTTTTATTATAATATTTGTATTAGACTTACCACTACTGCAAAGTTAGTGAAAGCTGAGTGCAAAACAAAAGAATTTATTCTTTTTTTTGCCGAAGCGCATCCTATCTTCTTCAGCCGCAAGGCTAAAAAAGTTAGTGCAAGTCGAGCGGAGAGCAAAATAAATAAGGATTTTTTTTCTTATCCCTGCATTCTCCAGACTCGCTGACGCTCATAGGAGCGAACAAGTTCGAGCGATAGCCGCCCCTTATCAAGGGGCTCTAAATATTTTCTATCCCGAGACGCAGCCTAACTTCAACGAAGTTAAAGTTAGTGAAAGCTGAGTGTAAAGCAAAATAAACGAAGGCGTAGTGCGACTGATTGTACAATCAGCCTCCACTATCAAGCTTTGATAGTGATGCTATCTGTGCTTGATAGTGGTGCTATCTGTGCTTGATAGTGATGCTATCTGTGCTTGATAGTGATGCTATCTGTGCTTGATAGTGGCAGAGGCTTATTGTTCATGTCTGCCAATACATTTTACACAGCTTTAACACATACAAATTTTGTAAATAGCAGAATAATGAGTAACTTTGCACTCCGAAATTCAGAAACATCATAACTATAAAAAAGAATATGGCAAAAAAAGCTCTTCTCATGATTCTCGATGGTTGGGGAATCGGTAAGCATGGTGCCGGTGACGTGATCTACAACACCCCGACACCCTATCTGGATTATCTCACTGCCGTGTCTGCACACTCACAGCTGCAGGCCTCGGGCGAAGATGTAGGACTGCCCGACGGGCAGATGGGCAACTCCGAAGTGGGACATCTCAACATCGGCGCAGGACGTGTGGTCTATCAAGACCTCGTGAAAATCAATCGCGCCTGCCGCGACAATTCGATAATGAAAAACCCGGGCATCGTGGCTGCCTACACCTATGCAAAGGAACAAGGCAAACGGCTGCACCTGATGGGACTCACCTCCGACGGCGGCGTACACTCAAGCCTCGACCACCTCTTCAAACTCGTGGAGATAGCAGGCGAGTATGGTCTCGATAAGACCTTCGTACACTGCTTCATGGACGGACGCGACACCGACCCGAAGAGCGGCGTGGGATTCATCAGCCAGCTGACGGAAGTATGCCGGAAGAACAATGCCCACATCGCAAGCATCGTCGGACGCTTCTACGCCATGGACCGCGACAAGCGCTGGAACCGCGTGAAAGAAGCCTACGACCTGCTCGTCGACGGAAAAGGCAAGCAAGCCACCGACATGGTGAAGGCCATGGAAGAAAGCTATGCCGACGGAGTGACCGATGAGTTCATCCTCCCCATCAACAACGCCACCGTCGACGGTACGATACAGGAGGGCGACGTGGTGATCTTCATCAACTTCCGCAACGACCGCGCAAAGGAACTCACACAAGTGCTCACACAACAGGACATGCCCGAGGAAGGAATGCACACCATCGCAGGACTGCAGTACTACTGCATGACTCCTTACGATGCTAACTTCAAGGGCGTGAACATCCTCTTCCCGAAAGAGAACGTTGAGGATACGCTCGGCGAATACCTCTCCAAGCTCGGCAAACGCCAACTCCACACCGCCGAGACAGAGAAATATGCCCACGTGACATTCTTCTTCAACGGCGGCCGCGAAGCACCCTTCGAGGGCGAAGACCGAATACTCGTGCCCAGCCCAAAGGTGGCCACCTATGACCTCAAGCCAGAGATGAGCGCCTATGAAGTGAAAGACAAACTCGTCGAGGCAATCAACACACAACAGTACGACTTCATCGTGGTCAACTTTGCCAACGGCGATATGGTCGGCCACACTGGCGTCTACAACGCCATCGCCAAAGCAGTGTGGGCCGTAGACCATTGCGTGCACGACGTAATCGAAGCCGCAAAGGCCAACGACTACGAAGCAATAATCATTGCCGACCACGGTAATGCCGACAACGCAATAAACGAAGACGGCACACCAAACACTGCACACTCGCTCAACCCCGTGCCGTTCATCTACGTCACCGACAACAACTCGGCCACCGTGAAGAACGGACGACTCGCCGACGTCGCACCGTCAATCCTCCACATCATGGGCCTCGAACAACCGCAGGACATGACCGGAGAAAACCTGATAAGCGACTAAGTGATAGGTGTGACAATAAAGAGAGCAAGGACATTAGCATAACTCCTTGCTCTCTCTTGTTTTAGAAACAAAGAATGTAATCGCATGAACGTACAGATAGAGAGTAGCTGGAAGGCGCAGCTGGGCGCTGAATTCGAGAAAGAATACTTTGCGCGACTGACGCAGACGGTGCGGGCGGAATATGCCGCAGGGCCGTGCTATCCGCCAGGGAAGTTGATTTTCAATGCCTTCAATCTTTGTCCGTTCGACAAAGTGAAGGTTGTCATCATTGGCCAGGACCCGTATCACGAGCCTGGGCAGGCCCACGGACTGAGCTTCTCGGTGCAGGACGGCGTGCCCTTCCCGCCGTCGCTGCAGAACATCTTCAAGGAGATACACGACGATCTCGGTACTCCCATCCCCGCCTCGGGCAACTTGAGTCGCTGGGCGGAGCAGGGGGTGCTGCTGCTGAACGCCACGCTCACCGTGCGTGCCCATCAGGCCAACAGCCATGCGCAGATTGGGTGGCAGACGTTCACCGACGCTGCCATACGTGCACTGGCTACGGAGAGGGAGCACCTGGTATATATGCTGTGGGGAGGATTTGCACGTGGAAAGGCATATATGATAGACAAGAAGCGTAACCTGGTGCTTGAGTCGGTCCATCCGTCGCCGCTGAGTGCCAACCGCGGGGGATGGTTCGGGCAGCATCAGTTCTCTGCGGCAAACCGATATCTCGCCGAAAATGGTTTAGAACCAATACGCTGGTAGCATGGAAAACAGGATTCTTCCGATTATTGAGGTGGGCGACGTGCTTGTGTCGTCGGACATTTTCACCGAGTTCTTCTGCTGCGATCTCGAGCAGTGTAAGGGTGTCTGCTGCGTGGAAGGTGATGCCGGTGCGCCTGTCACGATGGACGAGATAGCTGGCATAGAAGACTCGCTCGACGTGGTGTGGAACGATCTCTCGGCAAGTGCCCAGGCGGTGATCGACCGTCAGGGCGTGGCCTATACCGATCAGGATGGTGACCTCGTGACGAGCATCGTGGGCGGAAAAGACTGTGTGTTCACATGTTACTCGGGCGATACGTGCCTTTGTGCATTGGAAAAGGCTTACAGAAGCGGCCGTTGCTCGTTCTGTAAGCCTATATCGTGTGCGTTGTATCCCATCCGTGTGAAGCGTTTTTCAAACGGACAGGTGGGGCTGAACTATAATCAGTGGAGTGTTTGCAAGGCAGCTCGCGAGAAGGGCAGGGCGCTCAGGCTGCGTGTCTATGAGTTTCTTCGCGAACCGCTCATCCGCCGTTTCGGCAGCGAGTGGTACGACGAGCTCTGCGGTGTGGCCGACGAGCTGCGCCGTGCCGGCATGCTGGGATAGGCGGCTTGACGGCGGTGACTATGTGCGGCGGTAGTCGGTGGGCGATACGCCGACGTGCTCCTTGAAGTACTTTCCCATGAAACTTTGGTTGGGGAAGTTCAGGTCGTTGGCAATGTCTTTTATGCTTTTCATCGAATTCTTCAGCTGCACTCTCATTTCCAGCACGACGTAGTTGTCTATCCATTCGTTGGGTGTGCGGCCGCTGATTGCCTTCACTGTTTCGGAAAGGTACTTCGGAGTGATGCACAATTGTTGTCCATACCATCCCACTCGGCGCTCCGACTTGTAGTTCTGTTCCACGAGACGTATGAAATCGGTGAAGATGGCCTCTGCTCTCGTCGGTTTCTTGTTGGTTGCCTTCTGCACCCGCAGGACGGTGTTGCTGAGGTCGCATATCATGGTTGTTATCAGCATCCTGACGGTGTCGCGGCGGAAGAGGTGGTCGACGTCGGCCATCTTCTGCTTTATCAGCCCGAGATATCCGAGTATTGTCTTCGTCACCGAAGCGTCAAGTGAGAAGACGGGGTGGTCTCTCGAGAAGAGGAAGAGCGACGACAGCTCGTTGATGCCCGACGTGATTTCGTTGAGAAATTCTTCCGACAGCATGATTGCGATGCCTTCGCAGTCGCGGCTGAGCATATAGTCGCCCACGACTTGTCCTTCGTTGACGATAATCACGTCGTTCTCCTTCACCGTGTGCCTGTTGGTGTTGACCGTGTACTGTGCTTTTCCTTTCAGGCAGATGGCAAACATCGAGCACTCCATGCGGCGCGGCTCGTTGGGAAGGGGCACATCGTTGAAGTGGTCGAAGAGAATCATCTCGTCGCCGATAGAGGGGATGTTGTACTCCTCCACAACTTTTCTTATGGAGAGTCCGTTTAGGTCTTTATTGTCCATTTTGTCGCAATTGTTTGGGGTGAGAAAATCATTCGATTTTAGTCCTATCGGTGCAAAGATAGACAATTTCCTGCTAATAGAAGCAAAAATATCGGAAAAATGGAACAATTTCTATTGCTTCTGCCGAAAAAATGTTTTCCGGTAGGATCTTTTCTGTGCTTTTTATGACTACTTTTCTTTGGTGTCCGATCGTGAATTTGTGGAATGCCTGTTCGTCGGTCTGTGCCCTGCAGGTGTAGGTCAGGTTGCCGATTGTCAGTCGTTCGCCGCGTTTACGGCCTCGCATGGTCACTCTCACCCAGCCCCTGAATGTGGTGCCAAAATCGTAGGTAAGAGTGTTTCCGTCGATGTCGATGCGTTCTTGAGGTCGAATTTTATTCACTTTTTCCGCCATATACGGGTCGTATATCCTTCTGTGCTCGCTTGTCTCGTCTGTCTTCAGTGTTGCTGCCGGCAGCCATGTGGCGATGTCGATGTCGTCGCTGTTCCATTTCATGGTGTAGGCCGTAGCGTCTACAGCCTCGCCCGTGGCGGTTGTGCGGCGGTTGGCAGTGTGGCACATCCAGCCGTCGTCGCTACCGATTGTGAACCGCTTGCCGCTGTTATAGCGGCCGCAGAGCATGACTGCCACTTGCCGGTCTGTCGTCTGCATGTCGAGTGGGGCATACCACACGGCGATGGTGTTCGGCCCGTTGCGTAGGAATCGCGCGACGTCGAAGTCGGTCGTCACGGCCGTCGGTTCCGCGTTCTCGCGGTAGGGGATGAGCACGTCGGACGTCACATTGCGCTCGTTCACATAGATGTCCACACGCCCCGTGGTGCATACGGAGAGCGTGGCGTCGGCAACATCGCCGTCGAGCGTGGCCTCCGTACGGAACCACACCTGGTCGCCGCTCGCCGTAGAGGGGTGGTGGAGCCACGTGATGGCAAACGGCTGCGCTTGCAGCGTGATGCAAGCAAAGAGGGAGAGGAATATGGTGGCGACGTGTCTCATTGCGTTAGAGCGAAAACGACGTATCTGGTTTCGCTGAGCAAAGATATCCTTTTTTTCGCAGAACAACGAATTTTATCGCAAATAATAGCGCTTGCAGTTATGTTAAAGGCATTACTCCGGCTTCAGTACATGGTTCATGTACTCCGAGTACAAGAGCCATGTACTGCGAGTACAAGGTCCATGTACTGGGAGTACAAAGGCTTTGTACTGTCGCCTATAAGACTGACATATTGACACGCAATGCAGACATATTGACACAAAACGGGCATTGGTACGCAAGTTGCAACTATAAGGGTGAGCCCGAAAGGGTTCGGAAACAAGAGTTATTAACAAATAAAAAAATAGGAGGTATTATTATGTTACCAGTAATGAGAAGAGATTCATGGTTACCAGAAGTGTTTAACGACTTTTTCAACGGCGATTTCGCCCCGCGTACATATGCCACGGCTCCAGCCATTAACGTTCTGGAAGGTGAGAACAACTACACAGTGGAGATAGCAGCTCCGGGTCTGAAGAAGGAAGACTTCGACGTGAACATCGACAACGATGGCAACCTTCACATCCGCATGGAACAGAAGCATGAAGACAAGAAGGAGGACAAGAAGATGCACTATCTGCGCCGCGAGTTCAGCTATTCGAAGTATGAGCAGACGCTGATTCTGCCCGACGATGTCGACAAGAACAATATTTCGGCAAAGGTTGAGCATGGTGTGATGACCGTCGGGCTGCCGAAGATCAAGAAAGAAGAGCAGCGCGTGCAGCGCCGGATCGAGATTGACTGATCGGCGGGCAATAGTACCGAAATTGCTACGGCAACAGGTTATCGGGGCGAGGAGCGCATCAGGTTTCAAGGCAAATGCCTTGGTTCCTTAACTCCTCTACTCCATAACTACTCTAAGATATTTCATTAGGTTTAGTTTAGGTTTTTAGGTTATTGGTAGAAAGAAAATCCCCGCAATCGTTTTCAGATTGCGGGGATTTCGTTTTTATATCCGTTAAGAGGTTATGCGTCGATGTTTGCGTAGGTGGCGTTGGCCTCGATGAACTCGCGACGTGGCTCTACATCGTCGCCCATGAGCATCGAGAATATCTCGTCGGCCTGCGCTGCGTTCTCTATCGTCACCTGCTTCAGCAGTCGAGTGCTCGGATCCATGGTCGTCTCCCAGAGCTGCTCGGGATTCATTTCTCCCAGACCTTTGTAGCGCTGGGTGTGGATGCTCTTGCCGTCGTCGATGCCGTTGCCGTACTTGTCGAGGAATGCCTGGCGCTGCTGATCGGTGTAGCAGTATTCCTTCACCTTGTTCTTGAACGTGCAGAGGTAGAGCGGGGGAGTGGCTATATAGAGGTGGCCTTCCTCGATCACCTTCGGCATGAAGCGGTAGAAAAGTGTCATGATGAGCGTGTCGATGTGTGATCCATCGACGTCGGCGTCGGTCATGATGATGATTTTGTCGTAGCGCAGCTTGTCGATGTTGGCTTCGCGGTCGGCCTCGCCGTCTACTCCGAAGCGAACGCCGATGCTCTGAATGATGTTCATCACCGACTCTGCCTCGAACACTCTGTGCCACTGTACCTTTTCAACGTTGAGGATCTTTCCTCTCAGGGGGAGTATTGCCTGGAACTCGCGGTCGCGTCCTTGCTTTGCAGAACCGCCTGCCGAGTCGCCCTCCACGAGGAATATCTCGCACTCCTTCGGGTCTTTCTTCGAGCAGTCGGCCAGCTTTCCCGGCAGTCCGCCGCCGTTCATCGGGTTCTTGCGCTGCACGCTTTCGCGGGCTTTACGGGCTGCTATGCGTGCCGTGGCGGCCAGGACGACCTTCTCGCAGATGAGCTTGGCCTCCTTCGGGTGCTCCTCCAGATAGTTCGACAGCGCTTCGCCCACAGCTTGCTGCACGGCGCCAGCCACTTCGCTGTTGCCGAGCTTCGTCTTGGTCTGGCCTTCAAACTGCGGCTCGGCCACCTTGATGGAGATGACGGCCGTGAGGCCTTCGCGGAAGTCCTCGCCGGCTATCTCTATCTTGGCCTTCTCGATGTTCTTCGAGATCACGGGGTCGTTGTCGGCATAGGCTTTCAGCGTGCGTGTGAGAGCCATGCGGAAGCCGGTCAGGTGGGTACCGCCCTCTATCGTGTTGATGTTGTTCACGTAGGAGTGGATGTTCTCCGAGTAGTCGGTGTTGTACATCACGGCCACTTCGATCGGTGTGCCCTGCTTCTCGGTCTTCAGGTAGATCACGTCGTCGAAGAGGTGTGTGCGGTGGCGATCGACGTAGCGCACGAATTCCTTCAGTCCGTCCTTGGCGTGGAATACTTCCTGGCGTGTCTTGCCCTCGTCGTTGGGGCGCAGGTCGGTGAGCGTGATCTTGATGCCGGCATTGAGGAATGCCAGTTCGCGCATGCGGCGGGAGATGATGTCCCACTGGTAGTGGGTGGTGGTGAATATCGTCGGGTCGGGCCAGAACTGCTGGCGTGTCCCGCGGCGCTCGGTCTCTCCCACTACCTTCACGGGGTAGAGGGGAATGCCGCGCTCGTATTCCTGCTGGTAGATCTTCCCGTCGCGGTAGACCTGCGAAGTCATGTGCTTCGACAGTGCGTTCACGCACGATACACCCACGCCGTGGAGTCCGCCGCTGACCTTGTAGGAGCCTTTGTCAAACTTTCCTCCTGCGTGGAGCACGGTCATCACCACCTCGAGGGCCGACTTGTGCATCTTCTCATGCTCGTCGACGGGGATGCCGCGACCGTTGTCCTCAACGGTGATGGATTCGTCTTCGTTGATGGTCACTTCTATCTCTGTGCAGTATCCTGCCATGGCTTCGTCGATGGAGTTGTCGACGGTCTCGTTCACTAGGTGGTGCAGTCCTTTCTCGCTTATGTCGCCGATGTACATTGCCGGGCGCTTGCGCACGGCCTCAAGGCCTTCCAGTACTTGAATGTTACTGGCCGAATAGTTGTTCTCTATTTGATTATTATCTGCCATTTTCTATATTGTGTCTATTAGCATGCAAATATACTAAAAATAGCTGATACGACGAAATATTTGCTATTAAATAATAGCAATATTTTTTTAAAAAAAGTTGTCGTGGGCTGTTGTCGGGCGGGTATATGCGAAAAAAGACCGCTTCCTTTTGTGGAAACGGTCTTCATATTGTTTTCGTCGGATGTTATTCTCCGAGTTTGTTCACGTGGAGTGCAAGGCTCGACTTCAGGTTTGCAGCCTTGTTCTTGTGAATGATGTTTGTCTTTGCCAGCTTGTCGAGCATCTTCTGCACTACTGGAAGCATTTTCTCTGCCTCGGCCTTGTCGGTGGTAGCGCGGAGTTTGCGTACGGCATTACGCATTGTCTTAGCGTAATATCTGTTGTGAGCTGTTCTTGTCTTTGTCTGACGAATTCTCTTCAGAGCTGATTTGTGGTTTGCCATTGTTTTGTTTGTTAAATGTTAGTAAAAGCTCCTGGGTCTTACACTTTTCGTTGCCCTAAGCGGATTTTAATGAAAACCCTCTGCCACCTTTTCGCCGAACGCTTTCTTCTGGCGGTGCATCGCTGCGCTGATGGCAGATTTTTGTAGTCCCTAGGAGAATCGAACTCCTCTTTAGAGAATGAAAATCTCTCGTCCTAGCCGATAGACGAAGGGACCCCTTATCGCATCTTCCCGCCCTCGCTGCACTGCCTTTTGAGCATCGCGTTGGCGTCGGCGGGCATTTTTGCGGGTGCAAAGTTATATGTTTTTTCCTAACTATGCAAATTTTTGGATGATATTTTTCTTTATCTCTCTATAATTTGTTTTTTTCGTTGTCGGTTATGGTCTTATTTTTTTATCTTTGCAGCGGATTATGCTTGTAAAGACTGAGGCTATTGTTCTTAGGAGCCTGAAGTATGGCGAGAGCAGGTTGATTATCGACTTGCTCACGGAGAGTGAGGGTATGGTTGCTGTTGCGGTGAACATGCCGAAGACTCAGCGTGGAAAGCTGAAGCGGCAGTTGTTTCAGCCTCTTACGCTCTTGAGCGTTGAGCTCGACATGCGTCAGAACCGCGAGCTGCAGCATCTCCGCGATGCCCGCATCAGTGTACCGTTCTCGTCGCTTGCCACGGAGCCTGCGAAGCTGGGCATAGCTCTTTTCCTTGCCGAGTTTCTCTATTTCTGTTCGCGTGGCGAGGAAGCATCGGAGGGAATGTTCCAGTATGTGAGGAACAGCATCTTGTGGCTCGATGGCAGCAGGAGCAATTATGCCAATTTCCACCTGGTGTTCATGATGAGGGTGAGTCGTTTTATCGGGTTCATGCCCAATGTTGACGACTATCGCGAGGGCGACTGCTTTGATATGCGCAATGCCTGCTTTGTGCGTTCCTCGCCGTTGCATCCCGACTATCTGCCGGCAGAGGATGCCTCCCACGTGAGTACGCTTTTGCGAATGAACTTCGAGACGATGCATCTGTTCCGTCTGAGCCGTAGTGAGCGTAATAGGATTGTTGATATCATTATTTCATACTATCGTCTTCACGTGCCGTCGTTTCCCGAGATGCGCTCCTTGAGCGTGGTGCGCGAGCTGTGGGCGTGATATTTTTTTTGACTTCCACGTTTTGTTTGTCTTGCTATCTGGCTTTGATACCATCGCTATCTGGCTTTGATACCGTCGCTATCTGGCTTTGATACTGTCGCTATCTGGCTTTGATACCGTCAGTATCTGGCTTTGATACTGGAGTATCTTGTGCTTTGCTGTGCTGACGGCTGGTTTTTCTTGATAATGCAATGGAGTTGGATAAAAGAAAAATCAACCTAACCCGACTTGCGGGTTAAGTTGATTTGCTCTTAGAGTGTGACCTTATGGTGAGGTCGCAATGTTCTTGTCGTCAGTGAGTTTCGTAGTGTGTGCCTATGCCAGCAGTCGTTTCACGACGGCCGAGATCATTCTTCCGTCGGCGCGTCCTGCCATCTGCTTCGATGCCACGCCCATCACGCGCCCCATCTCCTTCATCGAGGTGGCGCCGGTATCGGCGATGATCTTCTTCACTTCGGCTTCTATCTCCTCCTCGCTGAGCTGCTTGGGCAGGTAGCTCTCGAGCACTTCTACCTGTGCCAGTTCTGCGTCGGCGAGGTCCTGTCGGCCTGCCTGAGTGTAGGTGGCAGCGGTCTCCTTGCCCTGCTTTGCGAGTTTTGAGATTATCTTCAGTGCGTCGGCGTCGTCGAGAGTGTCGTTGGCTCCCGGCGCTGTCTTTGCCTCGAGAAATACTTTCTTGATGTTTCTCAGTGTCTCGAGCCGCACTTTGTCGCGTGCTTTCATCGCGGCTTTTATGTCTTCACTTATCTGATCGAAAAGATTCATAATGATGCAAATTAACGGTTTAACTATTTTCTATGTCCTGCTGTTGCTCATATAAACGAGCAGGGGTCGAACGTACAGATTGACATACATTTCTGAGTGTTGCGCTTTTACGCGAACGATATCACTCCCGGTGCCTGCTCCTGCTGCGACTCGTTGTCTGCCGGTTTGCCGCCATTGGCAATGTTGCGTATGTCTGTGAGCATCTGGCGCGAGCGCTTGTTGGTGGGAGTGTCTTCTACGGCTTGTATGACATCCTCGTTGTCGAGGTCTTCAGGGTTGAAGAGGAAGATATGTGGGCGACGCTTGTTGAAGATGTTGCGCCCCTTTCCTCCGTAGTAGTCTTCCCTTCGTGCCGCCTTCTTTGCTGCTTCCTCTTCGCGTCGCGCGATTTCCTCTGCGGCGTCGCGGTCGAGCTTGCGGTTTATGTGGTTGTCCATGCCGTCAATGTCTTTCACGCCGAATCCTGTGGCCAGGATGGTGACCTTCACCTCGTTGTTGAGTTTAGGATCGACGCCCATGCCCCATTTTATCTCAAACTCGTTGCCGAATTTGCCCATGAACTCGTTCACTTCGTTCATCTCTTCCATCATGAGTTCCGACGTCTCGCTGTAGTTGATGTTGAGGAGAATCTTCTTCGAGTTGTAGATGTTGTCGTTGTTGAGCAGCGGCGAGTTGAGTGCGTCGTCGATAGCCTTCTGCACACGTCCTTCCCCTTCGCCGTATCCGGTCGACATGATGGCCACGCCGCCGTCTTTGAGCACCGTCTTCACGTCGTTGAAGTCGAGGTTTATCTTTCCGTGTGTCGTGATGATTTCTGCGATGCTCCGTGCCGCAACGCTCAGTGTGTCGTCGGCTTTCGCAAAAGCATTGTCGACCGAGAGGTCGTTGTAGATGTCGCGCAACCGCTCATTGTTTATCACGAGCAGTGCGTCGACATACTTCGACATCTCCTCTACGCCGTCGAGCGCCTGGTCGATCTTGCGGTCTCCCTCGAAGCGGAAGGGTATGGTGACGATGCCCACGGTGAGGATATCCATCTCTTTCGACACCCTTGCGATGACCGGTGCGGCGCCTGTTCCGGTTCCTCCGCCCATGCCTGCCGTGATGAAAGCCATGCGTGTACCGTCGTTGAGCATGCGCTTGATGTCTTCGAGGCTCTCCTCGGCAGCTTGCTTTGCCTTCTCCGGCTTGTTGCCTGCACCGAGTCCCTCCTTGCCTAATTGCAGGTGAACCGGCACGGGAGAATGGCTCAGGGCCTGATGGTCGGTGTTGCAGAGCACAAAGGTGACGTCGTGGATGCCTTCACGATACATGTGATTGACGGCATTGCCGCCGCCACCGCCGACACCGATGACCTTTATTATCTTGTTGTCGTTTTCCTCGATGTCGGGGAAGTCGAGGATGGGTCGCTTACTTGTTTCTGTCTTCTCAGGCTCGAACAGAGGGCTGTCGTCGAAGTCGAGAATTGTTGGAATATCGTCTGGTCTCATATCTTTTCGGTTTTTATTGTTTTACTTTGTTTTCTATATTTTTCTGTAAAGGAGTGGTCTGCAGGATGCTATTCTTCTTCTATCATCTTTTTCCCGAAGTTTGTGATGGCACGGAGAAGCTTGTGGAGAGGAGAGTTTTCCTTCTTCTGCCTTATTTCTTCTTCGCGTAGTTTGCGCTCTTCCTCCTCTTTCTGCCTCTCTTCTTCTTCTCTCTTCCGGCGTGCCTCTTCCTCAGCCTGCTGTTTTTCGGCCTCGGTCTGCACTTTTCCTGTTCCCTGCTGGGAATGTGGCACACCCTCGAAGGTGGGCTCTTTTTCCTCGCTGCCTTCGAAGAGATCGGTGTTCAGTTCGCCTCCCGAGCAGTTCATGTCGCCCTTGATGATAAGGCTGAGGATGGTGTTCATCTTTCCGTCGCGCGCAGTGATTTCGTGCTGGTTGGCATTTATCACCGGCAAGACGAAACTGGCAACCCTTACCTTGTCGATGTTGGTGTACTTTCTGAACGCCTTTTCGATGTTTCTGATGTTGCTGCCACCGCCGGTGACGATGATTCCGCCGTTGATCTTGTCGATGTAGTCGTTGGGGATTTGGTACTTCACGTTGTCGATAATCTCCCACATTCTTCCTTCCACCATTTCGATGAAGTCGCGTGTGCTTATCTCGCGCTCGCTGTTCACCTTCATCATGTTGGTCGGATCGATGTCGGCATCGTCGGTATATGCAGAGGCATGTTTGATTTTCAATTCCTCTGCTTCTTCATGTTCTATTGCCAAGGTCTCAAGGTCTTTCGTGATATTTTCGCTTCCGAGCGGAATCACGGCCAGGTGTCGGAGGATGTTCTTGTAGTAGATAGACACGGTTGTGGTGTCGGCTCCCAGGTCTACGAGCATGCATCCCGAGCGTTTCTCGGCTTCGGTGAGCACGGCGTCGGCCATGGCGAGCGGAGCCAGATACATCTCGGCGATGGGGATGTTGGCATTCTCGAAACATTTGTTCAGGTTGCGATAGAACGTCTTTCTCCAGAGGATGTTGAGGAAGTTGCCTTCCAATCGCCGGCACTGAATGCCCACAGGGTCGATCTGGTATTGCGTGTCGACCTTATACTCCTGTGTGACGGCGTCGAGAATCTCCTGTTCCGGATATGTCATGCTGCGGTTGGCGTCCATGAGTTCGTCGATCATGTCTTTGCTGACCTTTGTGTCCTCTTCCAGATCTTTTACGATTACGTTTCTTACGCTGCGTATGCTTTGTCCGCCCACTCCCACGTAGACCTGCGAGATTTTGTTCTTGAGTTGTTTCTCGAGGCGCTTCACGATGACGGAGAGTGCGAGCACAGTCTTGTCGATGTTGTAGATTACACCCTTTCGGATGCACGATGTGGCGTCTTCCTCAACCACGGCGAGTATCGATGTACTGCCGTCGAGGTTCTTCTTTCCTGCAATACCGGTTATCTTCGATGAACCGAGTTCGATTGCTACGATAAATTCCTTTGGCATAACACTTTATATTTAATTTTTATTTCTTGTTTCATGTATTGTCTTCTTCCGTTTCTATTTGTGGCGTCTCTTGCAAATGATCTGGTTGTCGAATTCAAGGTTTATGTATGAATACTTGTTCCATCCTGCCTTTGAGAGTCCGTATTTGTAGAAGAGCATCAGCCGTTTCATTTTCTTGTCGAGGAAGTCTTTGATGAGCATCCTCTGCTTTTCTTTGTTGCTGTTGGAAGGCAATTGTCCGAGGCATACGACGTGGTCGCCTATTCTCGGGACTATCTCGATGCTCCTGTCTGCCAGTACGTTTATCTGTTCTATTTGGTTTCGCCACATGTCGTTGTCCATTATTGCTGCTGCGAGTGGCGATATGAATCCTGTTGCGAAGCTGCGTGTGATGTTTCCGGTGCAGATGATGAGGTCGGAGGTATAGCTTGAGTTTGGCATCACGCAGTCTTTGTTGTCGATGTAGTAGTCGTCGCCGCTTGAGGCTTTGATGCGTATGATGGGCGTCAGCTGTGATATCGTGATCGACACTTTGCCGTTGATGGTCTTGTAGCATTCGGCTGTCTTCACAAACGGGCTTTGCTTCAGTACCTCTTCGATGCGTCGGGTGTCGACGAGCGACATGGTCTTCTTGTGTGGATACACCTTGTTTGCCTTCAGGCGGTGTACGATCTCGTCGGTGCTGATGAAACCGTTGGTCGACTCGTCGGCAATGTTGATGGTCACCTTCTCGCATTTCATTGCCTCTTCGTTGGGCTTGTTGAATGCGGTGAAGGCGAACACGAGGTAGACGGCGAGCGCCAGGTCGAGCAGGATGGTCGTTATTTTCTTAAAGTTTATCTTCATTTCTTGTTTTCAAGAATCTTTGTCATTTGCGGAACTAAAGTGTCGAGGTCGCCTGCTCCGAGTACTATCAGTACGTCGAAGTCGCGGCTTTTCACCAGTGGAATCACATCGTCCATCGTGGTCATGCTCTTCTCCACGCCAGGGGCGAGGCAGTCGTAGATGAGTTTCGACGTTACTCCCGGGATCGGCTCTTCGCGTGCAGGATAGATGTCGCAGAGTATCACCTCGTCGAGCTGGCTAAGTGCTTGAGCGAACTCACGGTAGAAGTCGCGGGTGCGAGTATAGAGGTGTGGCTGGAAGATGGCAGTGATTTTCCTGTCCTGATACAGCTCGCGTATGCTCTTTGCGCTTTGGTAGATTTCGTTCGGGTGGTGGGCATAGTCGGAGAGGAACACGTGGCGGTCGTCCTTTATCTTGAAGTCGAACCTGCGTTCCACGCCGTGGAAGGTCTTCATGCCGTATCTCAGTTCTTCGGCGCTGCATCCGCACAGCTGCGCCATTGCCATTGCTGCGATGCCGTTCTCGATGTTGATGGATACGGGTTGTCCCAGTTCTATTCCTTTCACGTCTTCGATGGGGGAGTGGAGGTCGAACGATATCTCGCCGTTGCCTATCTTTATGTTCTCGGCATGGAAGTCGCCTTCGTCGCAGCTGTAGGTGTAGGTCCTGACGCTGTCTTTCGTGCGTGGCACGAGCTCCAGTCCTGTGTGCACGATCAGTGCGCCTCCTTCTTTTATGAGTTCGGTATAATGTGCGAATCCCTCGAGATAGGCTTCTTTTGTGCCATAGATGTCGAGATGGTCGGGATCTGTTGCTGTCACTACGGTCATCCACGGTCTGAGCCAGTGGAATGATCGGTCGTACTCGTCGGCTTCGATGACGATATAGTCGCTCTTGTCGGCGAGGATATAGTTGGTGCCATAGTTCTTTGTTATTCCACCGAGGAAAGCATTGCAGTCGAGCTGGCTCTGGTGCATTATGTGGGCGCACATTGCCGAGGTGGTTGTCTTTCCGTGAGTGCCTGCCACGCAGAGCCCGTGGTGTGCCTCGGTGAGTGTGCCGAGCAGCTGTGCGCGTTTCTGAACCTCAAACCCGTTGTTGCGGAAGTACTGCAGTTCGGCGTGTTCGGCCGGAACGGCTGGAGTGTATACCACGAGCGTCGTCGACGGGTTCTTGCACACGTGGGGTATCTCGCTGACGTTCTCCTCATAGTGTATGAGCATCCCCTCTTTCTCGAGTCGCTTGGTAAGCTCCGAGGGTGTCTTGTCGTAGCCTGCCACCACGATGCCCTTGTGCATGAAGAACCGTGCGAGGGCACTCATTCCGATGCCGCCGGCACCGATGAAGTATACTGCTTTTATATCTTTGAAAGTCATTTTTATGGTTTACGAATTTACGAGTTGACAAGTAGGCAAGCTGTATGTCTGGTGTGCATGTTTGCGGATAGACAAATATGTAAGCAGCCTTATCTAATCATAATTCTCATTTATCAATTCTCAATTTTCTATCATCTTCATCACTTCGTCGGCGATGATGTCGGCCGAATTAGGCAGCGCCATTTTCAGTATGTTTGCGCTCAGTCGTGCCAGTGTCATGTCGTCGGCCACTGTCTTGAGCGCCTTCTCTACAAGCTGTTGCTGGGCGTCGCTGTCTTTAAGGTAGATGGCAGCATCGCGCTCCACCAGCGCCATAGCGTTCTTCGTCTGATGGTCTTCGGCCACGTTTGGGCTTGGCACAAGTATGACGGGCTTCCCTATGAGGCAGAACTCGCTTATGGAGCTTGCCCCGGCTCGGCTCACCACCAGGTCGGCAGCGGTATAGGCGGCTGCCATGTCGGCAATGAAGTCGGTCACGTGGAGGTTGTCTGGCTTCTTCCCTTCCAGCCGGCGGGCAATTTCGTCGCTATAGTATTTTCCTGTCTGCCAGAGCAGTTGCACGTCGTCGTCGGCAGCTATGGCGTCGAGGTTGGAGAGTACGCTTTCGTTTATCGTCCTTGCTCCCAGACTTCCGCCCACGAGCAGGATAGTCTTCTTCCGCTCGTCGAGTCCGAACACTCGGCATGCCTCGCTGCGTGTCATGGTCGTCTCCACCAGATTCTGCCGCACGGGGTTTCCCGTGAGGATGATCTTCTCCTTTGGGAAGAAGCGCTCCATGCCCTCGTAGGCCACGCATATCTTCCGGGCTTTCTTGGCCAGCAGCTTGTTGGTCACGCCGGCGTAGGAGTTCTGTTCCTGAATGAGACACGGGATGCCTTCTGCGGCGCACTCGTTGAGCATCGGTCCGCTGGCATATCCGCCCACTCCCACGGCTGCCATGGGGCTGAACTGGCGTATGATCTTCTTCGCCATGCGCTGACTCTTCCAGATGTAGTACATCACCTTCACGTTCTTGAGCAGGTGCTTGCGGTCGAACCCCATGATGGGCAGTCCCACTATCTCGTAGCCCGCTTTCGGCACGCGCTCCATCTCCATGCGACCAAGGGCGCCCACGAAGAGAATCTTTGCGTCGGGTCTCTTGGCTTTTATAGCGTTGGCTATCGATATGGCCGGAAAGATGTGTCCGCCCGTACCGCCGCCACTGATAATAATCCTAATTTCGTTCTCCATATTATATATATAATAATGTGTCTGTATAGTCACAACATCTTCTATTGTCGTTTCCTCTCTCGGTTCTGCTATCAAGTTCTGATAGTGCTGCTATCTGGCTTTGATAGTGCTGCTATCTGGCTTTGATAGTGTTGCTATCTGGCTTTGATAGTGTTGCTATCCGGCTTTGATAGCGACCCGGGGTCTAATTCTCAACGGTCATCTTCACCGTTTGCGTTGTCGGCTCTGCAGTCTTCTTCTTCGTTGCCCAGATGCTCACGGAGAGGATGACTCCTATGTACACGCAGTTTATCACCGTCGATGTTCCGCCCTTGCTTATCAGGGGGAGCGGCTGTCCCGTGACGGGTGCCAGTCCCACGGCTACGCACATGTTGAACATGGCCTGCGTGACGAGCAGCAAGGCCATTCCCATTGCCAGAAACGCCGGGAAGTTCTTCTCGCATCGCCCTGCTATGCGGCCGGTGCGTATGAGCAGGATGATGTAGAGCAGTAGTACGAAGAAACCTCCGATGATGCCCAACTCCTCGATGATGATGGAGTAGATGAAGTCGGAGAAAGCCTGCGGCAGGAAGTCGCGCTCCTCGCTGCGGCCGGGGCCTTTGCCTATGAAGTTCGACGATGCGATGGCAATGTTCGAGTGGCCCTTCTGCATGTCTTTGTCGAGGTCGAATTTCTCCGGTGCCACCTCTGTGTGGTCGAAGAAGTCGAGCAGTCGCGCCTTCCACGTCGAGAAGCGGTGGAACACCTTTTCCACGGCATTGCGCTCCTCCACCTTCACCACTGCTTCAGTGCCTGCGACCTCCGTCTGCTGGCCGGCTTTCTCGTCGGGTGCGATGAGTATCATGCCCACGAAGAGCGCCACCACCACCATCACCACGCCGAGCAGTTTGCCGAGCTGCTGCATCGGGACGCGCCCGATGACCATCATCATGAAGATGACAGCGCATATCAGTGCTGCCGTGGAGAAGTTCTCTATGAGAATGAGAGGCACGATGAACGCGCAGACAATGAGTATATACTTAAACGCATTGCGGTCGGCACCGTTGGGTGTCTGCATGTGAGCCAGCAGCTGTGCCGTGGCAAGCACCATCGTTCCCTTCGCTATCTCCGACGGCTGGAACTTAATGCCCATCAGACTCACCCAACGCGAGGCACCGTTTACTTCGCCGGCAAAAAGTACCCAGATGAGCGTAATTATCGAGAAGATGAGCAGGAAGGGCGTGACAATCTTGAAGTATTGCACCTTGATGTTCATCACCACCAGCATCACTACGATGCCCATGAAGAGCGTCCAGGCATGTTTGATGATGGGACTGAAATAGCTGCCTTGCTTATATGTCAGGGTTGACGAGGCGGAGTAGACCTCTACCACACTGATGATGCACAGAAAGAAGAACACCATCCAGATGACCTTGTCGCCCTTAAAGAGATTATTCAGCGTCTTGTTTATCATATTTCAGTTGACGAGTTGGCGAGTAGACAAGTTGACGAGTTGTTGGTCTTGCCGCTCGTCTGCTGTCCTACCAGTCTAATCATAATTATCCATTCTCCATTCTCAATTTTCAATTACAATGCCCTTACGAGCGTCTTAAACTGCTCTCCGCGGTCTTCCATGTTCTTGAAGAGGTCGAACGAAGCGCAGCATGGGCTCAGCAATACGGTGTCGCCCGGCTCGGCGAGAGCATAGCATGCATCGACGCACTGGCGCATCGAGTGGGTGTCGCGGGTGGGGATGCCGAGTTGGTCGAACGTGGCGTGGAGCTTACTGTTGTCGGCTCCCAGGTAGACAATGGCACGGCATTTCTCCTTGACGAGCGGGATGATCGGACTGTAGTCGTTGCCCTTGTCCTTTCCTCCGATGATGAGCACGGTCGGGGTGGTCATGCTTTCGAGGGCATACCAGCAGGCATCCACGTTTGTGGCTTTCGAGTCGTTGATGTAGCTCACGCCCCTGACGCGACAGACCTTTTCCAGTCGGTGCTCCACGCCGGGGAAGTTGCCGAGGCTCTCGCGTATCACGTCTTTCTTTATGCCTGCGATGTTCGAGGCTATACCTGCTGCCAGCGAGTTGTAGATGTTGTGGCGACCGGTGAGCGAGAGCTCTTCCTGCTCCATGTTGAAAGGCGTGGGATACTCTATCTTGTACTGTCCTTGCTCAATGTATCCTATCGATCCGTGCTCCTTGAGCAGCGAGAACGGGCACTGCACCGACCTGATGTCGTATTTCTCCAGTTCGCGCTTGATGATCGGATCTTCGTTCCAGTAGATGAAGGCGTCGTCGCTTTCCTGGTTCTGAATGATGCGCATCTTCGCGTCGACGTAGTTCTGCATGTTGTAGTCGTAGGCGTCGAGGTGGTCGGGCGTGATGTTGAGCAGGATTGCGATGTTGGCGCGGAAGTCGTACATGTTGTCGAGCTGAAACGAGCTGAGCTCTATGATGTAGTACTCGTGCGGCTCTTCTGCCACCTGCAGGGCCAGCGAGCGTCCGATGTTGCCGGCGAGACCGGCATCATAGCCGGCGGCTTTGAAGATGTGATAGATGAGCGAGGTGGTGGTGGTCTTGCCGTTGCTTCCGGTGATGCATATCATCTTAGAGTGGGTATAGCGTCCGGCAAACTCAATCTCGCTTATGATGTTTATCTCTTTCTCTTTTATTTTCAGTATGATGGGCGCTTTCTGCGGTATGCCCGGGCTTTTTATCACCTCGTCGGCAGCAAGTATGCGCTCCTCGCTGTGGTGACCCTCTTCCCACTCAATACCGTGGCTGTCGAGCAGTTCTTTGTATTTCGGCTTGATCTGCGACATGTCGCTGACGAACACGTCGAATCCCTCTTTCTTTGCCAGCACGGCAGCGCCTGCTCCGCTCTCGCCGGCTCCGAGTATTACTATCTTTTTCTTTTCTGTCATTTTCTTCTTGTCAAATCTTCTTGAGCTGGTTATCTTATCTTCAGTGTTATGATTGCTATTGCGGCGAGGATGATGCTCGTTATCCAGAATCTCACCACTATCTTCGACTCGTGGAATGGCCTGTGTGGCCAGCTCTTCAGCACATATCGGCTTGTGGGGTCGAGCTGCGAGTCGAGTTTTCGGAAGGTGTCGTGGATCGGGGTGGCCCGGAAGATGCGCACGCGCTCGCCGTTGCGCTTCTTCAGCTTGAAGTATTGCGTCTGGATGATCACGCTCAGGCTCTCGACGAAGAATATTCCGCAGAGTATCGGTAGAAGCAGTTCTTTGTGGATGATCACTGCTCCCACGCCGATGATGCCTCCCACCATCAACGATCCTGTGTCGCCCATGAAGATCTGGGCAGGGTAGGCGTTGTACCAGAGGAATCCTATCATAGCACCAATGAATGCGCAAAGGAACACCACAAGTTCCTGCGAGCCAGGGATATACATTATGTCGAAGTAGGCAGCATATTCTATATGGCTCGACACGTAGGCGAGTATGCCGAGCGCCACGCCTATTATGGCCGCGTTGCCTGCACACATGCCGTCCATGCCATCGTTGAGGTTGGCACCGTTAGACACTGCCGTGACGACGAGGATGGTCATGATCACGAAGAGTATCCATCCCGCCGCGTTCTTATACTTGCCGCAGAACGACATGACTTTCGAGTAGTCGAGGTTGTGATTCTTTACGAACGGAATGGTGGTCTTTATCGACTTGACGGCCTGCGACTTATGCGTCACTACAATCTCCTGTCCTTGCCTGACGGTGCTGATGTTCTCGTTGATCTTGGCGTCGGGGCTTGCCCAGAGCACTATGCCTACGAACAGTCCGAGACCCACCTGCGCAATGATCTTGTAGATGCCATGCAGACCGTCTTTCTTCTTGCGGAAAATCTTTATGTAGTCGTCGGCAAAGCCGAGCAGTCCGAGCCATACCGTGGTGACTATCATCAGTATGAGGTAGATGTTGCGCATTCGTCCGAGCAGCAGCACGGGGATGAGTATCGACACAATGATGATGATTCCTCCCATGGAGGGCACTCCCTTCTTCTCGATTCCGAACGGGTCTATCGATGCATCGCGTTGCGTCTCGTTGATGTGATGACGCTTCAGATATTTTATGAACCTCTCTCCGAACCACGCCGAGATGAGCAGTGAGAGGATGAGGGTGAGCAGTGCGCGGAACGAGATGTACGACCACAGATGTGCTCCGGGGATGTCGTATTGCTCGAGAAAACGGAAAATATAGTATAGCATATCCTTTTTATTTGCGTTTAACTTTGTCCTGAGTCGGTGCCGTGTGAGGCGCTTTCCTCGTTTGTCTTCGTCCTATGGCAGCGGTACATGGGCTTTGTACTGTGGGTGTCTGGCTTTTGTACTGCGAGTACATGGGCTTTGTACTGTGAGTACATGGGCTTTGTACTGTCGCCTGTATGATTGTCTTTTTCTTTCTACTTTATTCCAAACACCTCGCGCAGCACCTCTTTGTCGTCGAAATGGTGCTTCACGCCTTTTATCTCCTGGTAGTCCTCGTGTCCTTTTCCTGCCACGAGGATTACGTCGCCCTTCTGTGCCAGCATGCTTGCCGTGTGGATTGCCTCGCGGCGGTCGGTGATCTTCACCACCTTCTTCATCTGCTGCGGTGTCAGTCCGGCTATCATGTCGGCGATGATGTCGTCGGGGTCTTCGAAGCGTGGGTTGTCGCTTGTTATGATCACTTTGTCGCTCTGTCTGACGGCTTCCTGTGCCATTAGCGGGCGTTTTCCTTTGTCGCGGTTGCCTCCGGCGCCGCAGACGGTGATGACATGTCCCTTTCCGTTGAGCACATCGTGGATGGCCGAGAGGACATTCTCGAGAGCGTCGGGCGTGTGGGCATAGTCGACGATGGCGGTATATCCGTCGGGCGAGTAGACCGGTTCGAGGCGGCCGCTGACGCTCTTCAGCGTACTGAGCACGAGGAGTATGTCGTCGCGCTCCTTGCCGAGCATGCGGGCGGCGCCGTAGACAGCGAGCAGATTGCTCACGTTGAACTTGCCTATGAACTGCACTCCGACCTCGCGACCGTCGATGTCGAGATACATACCTTCGAAGTGCGACTCGAGGATGCGTGCCCTGAAGTCGGCCACGGTGCGGGTGGAGTAGGTCTTCACGGTGGCTTTCGTGTTCTGCACCATGAAGAGGCCGTTCTTGTCGTCGGCATTGGTGATGGCGAATGCCGCCTTCGGCAGGGAGTCGAAGAATGCCTTTTTGGCGTCGCGGTAGTTCTCGAAGGTCTTGTGATAGTCGAGGTGGTCGCGGGTGAGATTTGTGAAGATGCCCCCTGTGAAGGTGAGTCCGCCGATGCGTTTCTGCGCTATGGCGTGGCTCGAGCACTCCATGAATGCATACTCACACCCTGCCTCCACCATCTGTGCGAGCAGTCGGTTGAGCTCTATGGGGTCGGGGGTGGTGTGGTCGGCAGGGATTGCCTCGCCTTCGATGTAGTTGCACACGGTGGAGAGGAGCCCGCAGCGATGTCCCATCCTGCGGAACATATTATATAATAATGTGGCGATGGTGGTCTTTCCGTTCGTTCCTGTCACACCCACCAGCTGCAGTTTCTTCGACGGCTGGCCGTAGTAGGTCGTTGCCACTGTTCCGACGGCGGTCTCGGTGGATGCCACCTGTACGTAGGTCACTCCCTCCACTCTCGTCTCCGGGATTTCCTCGCAGAGGATTGCCGTCGCGCCCAGTTCGATTGCCTTCGGGATGAACTTGTGTCCGTCGGCTTGTGTGCCTTTTATAGCTGCAAAGAGGTTGCCGCTTTTTATCTTGCGAGAGTCTATTTCCACGCCGGTGATGTCTTTTTCTGTATCGCCGACAAACGACAGTGGTTTGATGTTTTTTATTAAATCAGATAATTTCATATCTTTCATTTGTTTTTCTGTTCCTATTCCAGGTTTAGTATGCACCATTCGCCCTTATTTATCTTGTGTCCGGCGTCGAGGCTCTGCTTCGTCACCTTCCCTCGTCCCGAGAGCTTCACTTTCACGCCTTTCTTCTCGAGCATGTAGACGGCATCGCGTGCTCCCATGCCTGTCATGTCGGGCACTACGTTGTCGGCATATCGAGGCGACTTGCTGAGCTGCAAGCTGCTCTTGCCTTTCTTGCTGACCTGGCCCCATACGGGCTCCTTCGTTTCCTTGTCGCCCATCCAGTCGTAGTTGGGACTGAATCCGAGGTTGTCGAGCACGTAGCTGGCGGCCTGCAGGTTGCCGCTCTTTACGTCGGGGAGGAAGACCGACGTGGAGTCTTTCGCATCAGTGGCATCGAGGACGATGTCCTGTGCCATTATTCCTTCGGCGATGGCCTTGAACACTGGTCCGCTCTGCGCTCCTCCTGATGCCGGCACTCCCTTTTTCTGTATGCATACGATGCAACTGTAGCGTGGCTTGTCGGCGGGGAAGAAGCCGACGAAGGAGACGAGATAGTGGGGCGTGCCGGAGTGATAGCCTGCTGCTCCCATCGATATCTGGGCTGTTCCGGTCTTTCCTGCAACCTTGAAGAGCTTCGAGCCTGCACGGCGTCCGAGACCTTTGCTCACCACCGACTCGAGTATCGTCTGGATGAGGGTGATGGTCTTTGGGTTCTTAGTGATGTGCTCTCTCAGCACCTCGGGCGGATATTCCTTGATGGTCTTGCCGTCTTTCACCACGCGCTTCACGAATCTCGGTTTCATCATCTTGCCGTTGTTGGCGATGGCGTTGTAGAACGTGACGGTTGATATCGGCGGTACCTGTGTCTCGTATCCGATGCTCATCCAGGGCAATGCCGTGTTGCTCCAGTTCACCCACTGCTTCCCGCGCTTGTCTTTCTTCGGCATGCGGATGCGGGCTGGTGTCGCTCCGGCAAGAGGTATGTGGAGGTCGTCGGCGAGGCCGAGGCGGTAGATGCCTTCGACAAACTTCTCGGGATGGTTGTGGTAGTGGTCGTCGATAATGCGGCTCACGCCGATGTTTGAGCTCACCCGGAGCGTTTGGGGAAGGTTCATCATGCCGTAGCCGCCCGACCGCCAGTTGTGGTCTTTCATGTTGCGGCCGTGCATCATCCACTGCCCGCCGCCGGTGTTCACCATGTAGGTGGTGTCGACCACGCCGTCGTCGAGAGCAACCATTATCGACGCCGTCTTAAACACCGAGCCTGGTTCGAGCAGGTCGGAGACGGCGTGGTTGCGTATCTCGGCATACTCGCCGTTGGCTTTCCTCTCGAGATTGACAATGGCCTTTACGTCGCCCGTGGCCACTTCCATAACTATCGCAACGCCTACATCGGCGTTAATCTCCTTCAGTTTCTCGCGCAGAGCACGTTCCGACAGGTCCTGCATGCCCACGTCGATGGTAGTGACGATGTCGGCACCATCAACAGGCGGTATGTCGACGATGTTCAGCCGCTTGTTCAGCACTTTGCGCTGGTGGCGTATGCCGTTGGTGCCACGCAGTATACTGTCGTATGCCAGTTCGAGTCCGAAGCGTGCGGTGTCCTTTCCGCCGTAGAGAGCACCGATGGTTCTCAGGGCCATGTTGCCGTAGGCGAGGCGACGGGCATTGAATTCTTCGGTGTGGAAACCGCTCTTGTTCGCTCCCAGACAGAACAGCGGCATCTTCTTCACGATGCAGTAGGTGTTGTAGTTCACCCTGTAGGGCCACACCTTCCAGTGACGCTTGCCCTCGGCGCGACCTTTCTCGAGATTCTCGCGGAATTCTTTCTTCGAGCGCGATGGGAATGTCTGGCTCAGGCATAGGCAGAGGCTGTCGACGTTGGCATCCCAGATAGAGTCACCCTTTTCGTTGTCGGCCAGCGGCTTGAAGTCCATGAAGAGCATGTATTCCGGCAACGACGATGCCATCAGCTTTTCGTCGCCCGTGAGGATGTTGCCTCGCGTGGGGGCAATGGTCAGGCTGTCCTGCTTCACCCTGTCGGCCACCTTCATCCAATAGTCGTGTTTGGCGGTCATGATGTAGAGTGCTTTTCCCAGCACTGCTACGGCTACAAACGACAGCAGGATCGCCAGTGCGCTGTAGCGGGGCATTATCTTTTTGCTGTCGAATTTACTCATTTTCTGGGATTGTTATTATGTATGGTGGTTGTTCGGGTGAATGTAGTGTGCTGTCGCGGTTTGCTTTCAGCAGTTCGAGAATATGGCTCTCGCGGCTTTTCTCTGTCAGCAGGCTGCTGCTCGAGAGTGCTTTGTATTTGGCGTCGAGCAGTTCCTTGTTCAGCCGGTCGATTTCGATGAGGCTTCGCTGGCAGCTGTAGCGGTTGGAGATATATAGCACGAGGAAAAACGTGATGAGTAGCAGTACGTATATCTGCGACCGTATGGTGGAGGTGTTGAGTATGTCGCCGCCGAGTATCTTCTGCAGGGTGAAGTTTCGCGACAACGGTGCTTCGTCCTCAGTGGCTATCTCTCTGACGGCCTCGGAGAGCGTCGGCAGCGGCTCGTCCTTCGCTTCCTCCTTGTCGTCGGCGCCTTTCGCCTTCGGGTCGGCTTTCTCCGTCTCGGGAGATATCTCTACGACGAGGCGTTCTTCCTGCGATTTTATGTCTTGTTCTTTATCTTTGCTCATTTCTTTTCTGCTATTCTCAGTTTTGCACTTCGCGATCTGGGGTTCTCTCTCATTTCCTCGTCGGAGGGGGTGATTATGCGTGTGGTGACAGAGGCGAACGGTGTCTCCACGTTGCCGTAGAAGTCCTGACGGGTCTTGCCGTCGACGTTTCCCGACCGTATGATGTTCTTAACGATGCGGTCTTCGAGCGAGTGGTAGGTGATTACTACGAGTCTCCCTCCTGCCCGTAGCACCTCTGCCGAGGCATTGAGCATGCGCGTCAGTGCCTCCATTTCGTGGTTCACCTCTATGCGGAGTGCCTGGAACACCCGCGCCATGTCTTTCTTCTCGCGCTCGAAGCGAAAGAATGGTTCCACCACTTCCTTCAGCTCGCCTGTGGTAGAAATCGGTTTCTCGCTTCTTGCCTTGACGATTGCGGCGGCTATGCGTCGCGCGTTCTTCAGCTCGCCGTAGAGGTAGAGCACGTCGGCAATCTGCTTCTCTGAGTATGTGGCGAGGATGTCGGCGGCGGTGGTGCCTGCCTTGCGGTTCATGCGCATGTCGAGCGGAGAGTCGTAACGGAAGGAGAAGCCGCGGCTCTCGTCGTCGAAATGGTGGGAGGAGACGCCGAGGTCGGCTATTATGCCGTCAACGCTGTCCACACCGTAGTATCTCATCCAGTTCTTCAGATACATGAAATTGCTTCTTACGAACGTGAGTCTCTTGTCGTCGACGATATTCGCCATCGCGTCTTCGTCTTGGTCGAATCCAAACAGCCGTCCGCCTGTGCCCAGTCGCGAGAGGATTTCGCGCGAGTGTCCGCCGCCGCCATACGTCATGTCGACGTACGTGCCCGACGGATTGATGTTCAACCCGTCGACGCTCTCACGGAGCAGTACCGGAATATGATATGTCTCGGCTGTGTTCATCTTTGTCTCTATTCTTCTGTCGTCTCTTCTGCTCCAGCCATTATGCTCTGCAGGGCAGCGCTGAATTCATCGGGCTCCATGAATGCCTTTTCTGTGTTCTTGTCGCTCCAGATTTCGATCGTGTCGCCCATGCCGATGAATCTGATGCCCTGCTCTATTGCGGCCATACGCAGGTAGCGCTTTGGGATTAGGAAGCGCCCCGAGGCGTCGAGAGTGACAATCTCAACGTCGGAGACGAACTGACGGAAGATGTTCTGCTGCGTGGCATCCCATCGCGACAGCCTCCGGCGGAGTATGTCCATCTGCTCGTTCCACACCTTCTCGGGGTAGAGCACCAAGCACGGCTGAGCTATATCCTTCCTCATGACAATGCTTTCCGACCCCTCCGTCTGCAGTATCTTGCGGAACATGGCGGGCAGGAAAACACGGCCTTTCTGGTCGGTACGGGCTTCTGTATTACCTAAAAATCGCATGCGTGTTCTTATTTATTAATTAATTTGCCCTCAAAGTTACAATATTTTTCCCCACAATTCACCACTTTTCTCCACAAAATTTATGTTTTAACTATTTTTTTCATTTGCATCAACTCGATTTTATGTTTTCTCCTCCCGCGACGGGTATTTTTCCCACTGATGGATGATTTCCGTTTGGGCTGTGTTTCTCCCCCTGGGGAAGCTCTCCGACAATCACCGACTATCTGCCGACCATCCTTTTTTATCTTCAAAAACTACAAAAATAAGTCAGAAATGCTTTATAAACGATTCGGGTAAAATTGGCTGCTCTTCACTCCAACTATCGCCGACCATCTGCCGACCATCCTTTTTTATCTCCAAAAATCTCCAAAAATAAGTCAGAAATGCTTTATAAACGATTCGGGTAAAATTGGCTGCTCTTCACTCCAACTATCGCCGACCATCTGCCGACTATCGTTTGGGCTGTGTTCCTCCCCCTTGGGGGGAGGTTAGGAGGGGGCTTCCTTTCACTTTCTCTCCCTGTTTATCGGCTCTTCCTGAAAACTTAATACTAAACACTGAAAACCTATAACCAAAAACGTCTTATTTGCACAGAATCCAGATAAAAACCTCTCATTTCTGCCGTTTTTTGCTTTTTTCGCCCATTTCATCGATTTCAGCCACTTTTTCACGAAAACGCTGCAATTATCTCTGTTTCAATTCTCTGCCGCGATTCCCCTCCCCAGGGAGGGGTTAGGGGTGGGCTTTGCTTTCTTGGTAAAGAGGCCCTTTAATGTCATCAAAGGGCCCAAGTAACAGTCTTAAAGGGCCCATCTAATGCCATTAAAGAGCCCATCTACCAGCACCAAAATTACATTCTTCAGTCCTTAAATACTTAAATTCTTCTTCGTTTCTTCCTTTTTCTTATTCTTTTCTTCGTATTTCTGTCCTTCGTCATCGTTTTTCTTGTCCTTCGTCATCGTTCCTTCGTTATCGTCAAAAAAGCGGTTTCAATTTGTCACTTTTTCATCTTTTCTCGCTCTAATACAAAAAAATCACCTGATTCTTTTGCAGTTACGCACCAATTTCCTAACTTTGCAACATAACATTATTGCTACCCGTTATGTCACAATTAAGATCTTATATCATTATAATTTTTACCGTCTTTTCTGCTGTCTGCCATTCTCAGTTGCGGCCAGAGTGGAATGTGCCTAGTCCCGATGTGGCGGCAATGTCTACATTCGGCTCTGTGCC
>JAFUVV010000008.1 GCA_017477435.1 Prevotella sp. | reverse complement strand
GTCGTTATTCCTGTGAAATTAGAGAGGTTCAGCGTCTCTAATTGGTTATTCGAGCAATCCAGAGTTTTAAGAATAGAGTTGCTGCTGGTGGGCAGTTTCAATGTTGTCAATTTATTGTAGCTACAATACAATCCTGTCAACCCTGTGTTCTGCGATACGTCCAAAGTTGTCAGTTCGTTGTTGATGCAATACACAGTTCCCAGTTTCGATGTTGCAGGCAGAGTGAGTATCTGCAACTTACAGTCACGGCAGTATAGTATCTGCAGATCTGGGAAAGCCGACAAATCAAGTGATGCGAGAGCAGTATATTGACACCTCAGATATTTCAGCTTGGGTTGTCCGAGGAACCAAGATGTTTTGGGCAGTCCCAGTACCGAGAGTGAGGTGTTGTTGGAGCATTCAAGACTAACCAGTTTAAAATTAGCCGACACGTCAAGCTTCGATAATGAGTTTTTGCTGCAGTCGAGTGTCTTCAATCCACTGAAATATTGTATTCCTTCGAGAGAGGAGATATTCATGTTAGGAACCTTTATTTCGGTGATATAATCCACTATTTCGTCGGCAAGAATGTTACCGAATTCCTCCAAAGAATAATAGATGTATCCACCGTTTCCTCCTGGTATTGCGATTGAGAAGTCATCTGACAGCAAATAGTTTCTGAATGTTGCATCTGGGAAGTGAGCTTCGTCAACGGGCACACCTTTATACATGAGAAGATGTACGGAAGGATATCCATCGCTGCGCACAAAAGTCTGTTGGCTCGCATCGAAGGAAGTGGCAAAAGAAGTACCCTTTGGTGCATAACACATATCCGTCGTTTTGACAAACGCTTTCAGGTTGTTTGCACAGGGTTCATCTTTTGATGAATAGCAATTCACCTTCGTAACATCTTCCAATGTCAGCTGAGCCAGTTTGTAGAAAGAATTCTTACAACCGTATGCTTCGAATTTTTCCAATCCCTTGACTGAGAGTTTTTCATCTCCAGTGACACCCTCAACTGCATTTCCTTCATTATTGAGAGAGCAGTCTATATCAAGCCGTCCATCGCCTATAATCTCAACCGAGGCTCCGCCACCTATGGTAAGAGCATCTTCTTTTCCGCCACGGATAAATGTTCCATAAGGATAATTCTCGTCCTCTAAGATTTCTATTGTAGTATTTTTATTAAGCCTTACAGGCGACGAATCCTCTGCCTCAAATTTGCACGCTGTCTCGATAATGATTTTCAACCCGGTGCATGCCGTGTTATAAATAGCGCGGTTGTAACTGCCGGTGCGGCTAATGACGATGTTGCTCATACGCAGCGTCTTCGTGTCAGGATCGTATTTCACATAAGTGTCTTTTCCATTCATATATTGTTTGATATTATCGCCTGTGACGTTTGAGGCATTGTCAGACGTAACATCAATACCGCCGACGCTGAAACCATAATTCGTGGCTGCAACACTGACGTTGGTACTGTGCATACTCATAAAAATGCAGAGAACAAGGTAAAAAGTTGCTTTTTTCATAATCTTAATGCTGGCTTTAATTATAATTCGACATTATTTCATACGTGCAGACTATACCACATTTGCAAATTTAGGAATAAAAGTTAAAATCACTTCCCCCATTTTGTTAAATTTGCTTAATAATAAAAGAAAACTGTGATTATCATGACAATTGTCTACGGATTTCGTAGCGATTTCCTACCACAGACTCCATCGTGAAACCTATGGCAGAAAACGTTTCCCGTAGAATCCAATGCATCCCACTCCCCCTGAGCTTCTTCCCCAGCAGGTGCACCATCCATTTTCCTCTCCTCAGGAAAGAGTGGAAATACGGCGGCGAGTGAGTAATGAACAAGCAGCGGGCAAGGGATGAGTAGGCTGCATCTACCCTTCTCCATGGAGAGGTTATGAGCAGGCTTCGGCTGCAGTACATGGGCCTTGTACTCGCAGTACATGGGTTCTGTACCAATAGTGCATGGCCTCTGTACTCACAGTACAAAGCCCATGTACGATTGAAAATCAAACAGGAATTGTGCTCCGCCCACCTATGTCAGCACCGATGAGATGTGGAAATCAGATAGAAAAAATATGGCAACTTAGACCTGCGGACGTTAATTAACAGTGCCCGGTCGTTTATGGAAACAAAAAAAGCGCTTCCCGAAGGAAACGCTTTAGTTTTTAAGTTCAATAGCTAAATTACTTAACCTGAACAGTAGCGCGACGGTTGAAGCTGATTGGCGACAGATCGTTTACACCACCCTTAGCGGCTGTTTCAATCTTATCACGGCTTACACCCATCTTAACGAGCTCGTTAGCAACGGTCTCTGCGCGCTTCTCAGACAGCCACTGGTTGTGTGGAGCCTTACCTGTTGCGCTGTCAGCATAACCTGTTACGAGGAGGTTAGCGCCATTGTCCTTAGCGTACTTAGCAATACCCTGAACGTTTACGAGATCCTTCTGCGAAGCGATGTTGTACTTGTCGAGGTTGAAGAATACGTTAACTGGTGTGCCAACGAATTCCTTAACAGTCTTAGGCTCAGCAGCTGGAGCTGGCTTCTGCTCAGCAAGGAGCTTCTTCAGGCGAGCGTTCTCAGCGTTAGCATCGTTGAGCTGTGCGTTGAGAGCGTCGAGCTGTGACTGGTGGAGAGCTTTGAGAGCGTCCACATCGGGCACCTTGTTCCAAGTAGCCTTACCAAGGTTGAAGGTCAGACCAAGTTCGCCGTAGAACATGTTGTCGTGAGAATCCCAACCACGGTTTCCAAGAGAAGACAGGTCGTAACCGTCAACGTCACCCTCTGTACGTACGTAACCAACCTCAAGGTTGAGGAGGACGTGCTTGCTCAGACGGAATGTGTTGAGGATACCAGCGCTGAGGTCCATACCGTAGAGGTTAGTTGTCATTGAACGACCGAAGCCAGCACCTGCGAATGGAATGAAGTTCCAAACACGCTTTGGGTTGTAACCGCAAAGCAGGTTGCTTACGTTGAACAGCACGTGCTCGTTGAGGAGCCAGAAGTCGTTGTCGTTGTCAACAACGCCAGTGCGAGGATTGTAAACCTGCTTGCCCCAGATACCCTGCAGCTTTGTGCGGAGTCCGATACCTGGTGTGAACCACTTACCGAGAGCTACGGCAGCACCTACGTGAGAACGGAATCCCTTGAACGGGCTTCTCTCGAGACCCTGACCGTGCTCCTGGCCAGAATAAAATGCATCCCAGTTAGCGCCAACCTGGATGAACCAGTTGCTCCAGAATGAATTTGTTGCTACGCTGTACTTCTGTACAGGATCTGCGTCTTGTGCCATAGATGTCATTGTGACACCGGCGAACGCCAAGATAATAAATAATTTTTTCATAACCTTTTATTATTTAACAATCAAAAAAAATTTCGTTAGTTCCGATCCATATTTGGGCACAAAGTTAGTAATTATTTTCAAATACCAACACTTTTTTTGGGAATTTTGTGCGTTTTTTTAAAGAAAAATTGATAAAAGTTGGTTTTTTACCCCCTATTTTAGATTTTTTAACTTAAAATACGTTCTAACTCTTGTTGTTGGAGTATTGAAAGCACTTTTTTCCCATCGGGCGTATAGTTTGGGTTGCTACATGCGAAAAGGTCGTTGACGAGGTCGTCGATTTCGGCATTACTGAGTACTTGTCCATAGGGGATGGCAGCATCGCGTGCAAGGCCGATGGCCAGCGAGGTGTTTATCTCGTCGGAAGAAAACGAGCCCCTTTCTGCCGCAGTGGCGACGATATCCTCCACGAGCTTGACGCTGTTCATCCCTTCTACCCCTGCGGGGATGGCATTGATGGCATAGTCGCCCTGACCGAGATCGGAGAGTTCGAACCCTAAAGCCTTCATCGCATCGGAGACCTGAAGGAATGTGTTAACTCCAGATGCTGAGAAATGGACAATGTCGGGAAAAAGGAGTTTTTGCTTATTGCCTGTCTTATTTTCTATTTGGCTCTTATACTGCTCGAAGAGGATGCGCAGATGAGCACGATGCTGGTCGATGACCATGAGACCCGACTTGACAGCCGTCAGTATATACATTCCCTTGTACTGATAGTGTATTGGCGCACGCTCGGAATACAGATCGTCGGCCGGTGTGTCGAAGATTGCTTCTTCCGTCTGCCGCTTTGGCATAGTGAGACCGGCATAGAGATCTTCCCATTCATGCGGAGTAGCACGGGATGTACCGTGAGTATTGTTGAAAGGATTATACTGAGGATTGATTTTCACCTGCGGCTGGACAGGCTGCTTCGTCGGATCGTAGACGGGGATTTCTGTATTGTCGATAGGATTGAAATCCAAAGTCGGAACATCTGAGAACAAGCCCACTGCATCTCTGACAGCTGCGAGGAGTATCTGCCAGATTTCCTGTTCGTTTTCGAATTTGATTTCGGTCTTTGTGGGATGGATATTCACGTCGATATCCTCTGCCGGCACATCGAAATAGACGAAATATGGCACTTGTTCTCCTACGGGTACCAAGCGGTCGTAGGCATTCTGTATGGCCTTATGGAAATAAGGATGCTTCATATAGCGGTTGTTGACAAAGAAAAACTGCTGCGCTCCTTTTTTCCGCGATGATGTCGGTTTTCCGACGAAACCTTTTATCTTACACATCACAGTGTCTACCTCGAGCGGAAGAAGATCTTGGTTCAGTCGCTTTCCCAAAACATCGATAATCCTCTGTCGGAGCCCTCCAGCCTTCAGGTTAAAGATCTCGGCATCGTTGCTGTGGAGAGTAAAAGAAATGTTGGGATAAACGAGGACTATTCGCTCGAAAGCTGATATGATATTATTGAGCTCTGTGGAGTTTGATTTGAGAAATTTCCTTCGCGCGGGTACATTATAGAATATATTATTCACCTTAAAGCTACTCCCCACAGGACAGGAGCACGGTTCCTGACTGACGAACCGCGAGCCATTTATATTTAACACCGTTCCAACTTCGTCGTTTGCCTGTCGCGTGCGGAGTTCCACCTGTGCTACGGCTGCAATCGAAGCCAAGGCCTCACCGCGGAAGCCCATGGTGTGGAGTGAGAACAAATCATCAGCCTTGCGTATTTTCGATGTCGCATGTCGTTCGAACGACAATCGTGCATCTGTAGACGACATGCCACAACCGTTGTCGACGACCTGAATACTCGTACGTCCGGCATCGACGACAATAACATTTATCTGTGTGGCACCTGCGTCGATAGCATTCTCCACAAGTTCCTTAATCACGCTCGCAGGACGTTGTATCACCTCGCCCGCTGCAATCTGGTTGGCTACCGAATCTGGCAGCAACTGTATAATGTCGCTCATCTCTTTGTCGTTTTGTGGTCTAATCGTCCAACCGTTGAAGGGGAGCGGCGGTGCGCTCGATTTTCTTCAGTTTTTCCTCCTCCTTTTTCCCTCGCCAGACGAAGACATCATCTTTGTCTGTCGGTCGCAAGTCGTCGAACCAGGCAAATTCGCGCAAAAAATATTTTTCAGGTGGAATCTGCGTCATCGGGTATAACACTCCTTGAGGACTTGGGGTAAGGACGACTTTCTGCATCTGTCGCGCCTCGCTCAGATAGATACGCATCGTGTCGGTCTCGCCAGTGGCAAGACCCACATAGGTACTATCTTTTTCATCTACAGGATAGAAGATTATCCTCACGTTTCCGATAGCCACGGCCTGTCGTACTTTTCCATCAATAAAAAATGCTTGCATCTCACGCGAAGCCACCTGATTGTACTGATTATCCCCTTCTATTTTTTCTATCGACAGAGCCTGTCCAAGTACGTAGGCCTCACGAATGGTACTATCGTTCATATAGACTTTTATCCTCTCGCCCAGCAACTGTCGATTGTCGTTCCACACTATCGGATCGCGATACATCGTCAGGCATGAGTCGACACTTGTGAACACGAGAGAGTCGCACACCGCCTGTACATCGGAACGGAAGACCTTCACTTTGGAGTAGGCATGCACCTCGCGCCGCACAGAATCGGTATCGATGTCGTAGGTAACGATCTTCATCGTGTCGGAATGCATATACAACGTATCGCCCTGCGAATAATCCTTCAGCAGCGCCCGTCCTGTGGCATAGCCGAACCCCGTTTTTTCGTTGTATTCTGCATAGTCGCATGTCAAGGCATTCCTGTTCTCGTCATCTGTATAAACCACCTGGCCGATGGCACGATTCTCTCCTGTGGTATTATTATGAATCAGAGTGTCGCCCACTATCGTCTTCTTCCCATCTACTATCGTCGACCTTCCGAAAAGTCTGGCAAGGTCGGAATCCGACTCCAGCCAAGCGTCGGTAGTGTTCACAACCGTAGTGTCGCTAACGATGACCGTAGGTCCGACGGCATGAGCAAGAGACTCACGGGTGAAATAATGAAGAGTGTCGGTGGTGACGGTATTCTTGCCACTGCGCAACTTCACGTTATAGTAGAACACCGCCTCACGTGTCGACGTGTTATATTGTCCCCAGTCGGCAACAAGCTTGTCATTCTTATCTGTCAGTGTTCCGCCCTCAAAGAAATAAGCATTACCATAAAGTCTGTCGAAATCAAGGCTATCTGTATTCAATATACGCCCTTTATGGTTGAGCACCACATGATTGCGGGCTCTCATCATCTGCTCCTCCCCGTCGTAGTCGGCTCTGTCACTGCGAAGCGAGAGTGTGTCGCCCTGAGTGAAATGTACATGTCCGTATGCTTTCACCGAGTTTATGGCTTGATAGAAATATGCGCTGTCGCAACTGAGCCTTGCCCCTCTGTGACTGAAGGACACGTGTCCTCTCACAATCTGAGCATCGGGATTACTGCCATACTGGTCATAGAGAAGTTCATCGGAATGCAGAAGATACACCCTGTCGTCGTCGCCAGCAGCCTTGCCCGTTCGCTTCTGGGCATAGGCAGAAAGACTCGAACAGAGTACAAACAGGCATAGAACGATGCCGAATGCTGTCCCATGCCTGTATATCATTCTGATTTTTCCCGTTGTACTTATCATCTCACCCAACCTTCATATTCGTAGGTGCCATTTTTGTATTTGTCCTTCATGTAGATGTAGGTCTTTTTAATCTTGTTCACCACCCAGTCATGAAGTACCTTCTCTCTTTCCTTGTCGAGGACTACATTTTTCATCACCTGATAATCCTCCGTAATGGTGGCACGATGACCTTCAGTCCTGCTTACAAGCTTAATAATGGCACACACCTTCCGGTTTTTATTGTTCACCATCTCGAAGGCATCCGATATTTCTCCTACTTTCAGTTTCTCCACCTGCCGCGCAACGCCTTCCGGCAGCTCCGCCATCTTGAATCGCGACGTGATCGACGTACTCTGCGAATTGTTGTTCGACATGAGTCCATGGTTGTTTCTCGTGTCTTTGTCGCTCGAGATATATGTCGCGGCATCTTCGAAGTTAAGTTTGGTTCCAAGAATCTCGAACGTACCGTTTCTCAATTCGTTGGCTATGGAGTCGAGTCTGTTCTTCGACTTCTCCATTGCCTCAGCCGACACCTTAGGAGTTTTCAGGATATGACGCACCTTCACTCTGTCGCCACGCTTGTCGATAAGCTGGATGATATGGTAGCCGAACTCCGACTCCACAATCTTCGAAATCTTCTTTGGGTCAGTCAGGTTGAATGCAACATTGGCAAATGCGGGATCAAGTTGTCCACGTCCCATGTAGTCGAGCTCTCCGCCGAGTCGTCCCGACGCTGTATCGTCGGAATATAGTCTGGCGAAAGTGGCAAACGATGTCTCGCCACTTGTGACACGTTCTGTATAGCTACGCAGTTCGTCTTTCACGCGATTGATTTCCTCGAGTGGGATGTTCGGCTGCATCGTTATGATTTCCACTTCCACCTCTGTAGGTACAAAGGGTATGCTGTCTTCGGGCATGTCTTTGAAATATTTTCTCACATCCGACGGCGTTACCGACACATCTTTCACAATCTCTCGTCTCATCTCCTGAGCCAGTGCCACATTCTTAAATTCGTCGTGCAGCGATTGGCGCATCTGTGTGATTGTCTGTCCTTTCCATTCCTCGAGCTTTTCACGAGAGCCGGCAATATTCACCCATGCCTCTATCTGCTCATCAATCCTTGCCATCACATCCGACTCCGATACTTCTATCGAGTCGATAGCTGCCTGATGGACAAACAGTTTCTGCAGTGCGATGTTCTCTGGAATGAGATAGTCGGGATTGCCTGGCCATGTGACATTCTCCATCTCGCTCTGTATCCTGAGCCGTTCAACATCCGACTTGAATATGGCTTCGTTGCCTACCACCCATATCACTTCGTCGACGATGCTCTGCTCTGGCGCATCAAATTCCTTCGATTGCACCTTTGTAGAGTCGTTCATCTCTGCATAGACAGACGCTGTCGTCGCAAAGAAAAAGAAAATGACAACAGATATTCTGCTTAATATATTTCTCATCAATTTCACTTTTTATAGCAAAGACTATGCAATCAATGCTTATTAACAGTCTTCAAGACATCCTTGTCGACTACCACCTTATATTTCTTTCTCAGGTCTTCCACCCATTTTTTCTCCACCATCTCGTTGTAATCGGCGGTCACTTGTCCTTTCACGTCGATATACTCTTCCGGTGCTTTCAGGACTTTTCCAAATGTCTCCATATGTGGATATCCCGGGCGTTCCTTCACGAGCGTGTCTTTCTTGAACACATTGTGGTCGACGAGTGCATTGTCGCCTTTCTTGAAGTAGCCTTTTTCCACTCGAATGCGGAGTACGCTGTCGTTATTGAATGTCGTACGGAGAATCTCGGCCCAGTCGTCGAACTTTGCATTCTTCACCGCCTTCTTCACAGCATCGATGTCGGCAGCATCGCGAGTATAATAGGCTATACCCTTGAAGCGAGGCTCATCCCAGCGGTATTTCTTCTTGTTCTTCTTAAAGAAGGAGGCCAGCGGAGCTTCGTTCTGTGCAGTCTTTCCCCACACCTCGCGGTTACTTATCTCAAAGAGGAGCAGACCGTCGTGATACTCTTTTATCAGGTAGTGGAGGTCGAGGTCCTGGCTCTCCATCTCCTCACGCTTGGCTGCGAGTATCTCGTCAGCAGTGGTATTATTTGCCTTCGAAAGGGAATCGAGCTTATCGGTTATCAACTTGTTGCGCAGTCCGCGACGGTCGATAAATCTCAGTATATCGGCATGCACGGTGTCGTATGGAAAGAAGTTTGCACGCTCATGCTGGAGCACTATATGATATCCCACTTGAGTGAGGAACGGTTCGCTCATCTCTCCTGGCTGCAATGCGTAGGCAACGTCTTCAAACTCCTTATACGTCATGCCTTTCTGCACCCACGACAGCTCGCCTCCTTTTCGTGCCGAGCCTGGATCCTGAGAGAACCGGCGGGCCATATCGGCGAAATCGGCGCCTTTCTTCAGTTCGGCATAGATAGAATCGATGCGTGTCTTCACTGCCGTCTTCTTTGCCTCATCGTCGCTTGGCCGCAACTGGAGCAGTATGTGCGAAAGCTTCACAAGACCGCCCGAACCATCGACGCGTTCTTTCGTTTCATTATAGATCTTGTGGGCAAGAGCTTCCACGTCTCTGTCGTCAATTATAGCTGGTTTTATCTGCTGGTCGCGATAGCTGGCGAACTCGCTCTTAAACGAGCTGAGCGTGTCGAGCTTGGCATCGAGGGCTGCCTGAACCTTCAACTTATAATTGATGAAAAGGTCTACATATTCGTCGACCGATTTCTTGTCGATCACGCCCTCGGCATTGTTCTTGTTGTAGGAATACTCAAATTCTGATCTAGGTACCGGCTGACCATTGATAGTCATCACCGTAGGATCGTTTTGTGCAAAGACGGAGCATGCGATGCTCATCATTGCCATGAGGATAAAGTTCTTTTTCATATCTTTATTCAATTCATAGTTTCTGTTTCAATCTGGTCGCGAGTAGTTTGGGGCCTCGCTCGTGATAGTAATGTCGTGTGGATGACTTTCGAGCACACCGGCATTGGTGATTCTCACAAACCGTGCCTCATGCAGTCTGTCTATCGTTGCTGCTCCACAGTAGCCCATGCCTGAGCGCAGACCACCCGTGAGCTGATAGATCACTTCCTGCACCGTGCCCTTGTATGGCACTCTGCCGGCTATTCCTTCGGGCACGAGTTTCTTCACGTCGGCAGTGCCTGCCTGGAAGTAGCGGTCCTTCGAACCGTTCTCCATTGCCTCAAGCGAACCCATACCGCGGTAGCTCTTAAACTTACGCCCGTTGAATATAATCGTATCGCCAGGACTTTCTTCTGTTCCAGCCACAAGCGATCCTATCATCACCGAATTTCCTCCTGCAGCAAGTGCCTTCACGATATCTCCGGAGTAGCGCAGTCCACCGTCGGCAATCAGGGGTACGTCGGTTCCTTTCAGTGCTGAATAGACATCGTAGACGGCGCTCAGTTGCGGCACACCCACTCCCGCCACAACGCGTGTAGTGCATATCGAGCCTGGGCCTATACCGACCTTAATAGCGTCGGCACCGTTCTCCACGAGCATCTTCGCTGCCTCGCCGGTGGCTACATTACCCACCACGACGTCGACGTTAGGGAATGCCGTCTTTGCCTCGCGCAGCTTTTCTATCACCGACTTTGAGTGCCCATGGGCAGTGTCGATCACTATTGCATCGGCACCTGCCTCCACGAGGGCTTGCATGCGCTGGAGTGTATCTACCGTGACGCCCACTCCCGCTGCCACACGCAGGCGGCCTTTCTCGTCCTTGCAGGCAATGGGCTTGTCCTTCGCCTTCGTGATGTCCTTGTAGGTGATGAGTCCCACGAGCCGGCCGTCGCGGTCGACAACAGGCAGTTTCTCAATCTTGTTTGCCTGCAGTATTTCGGCAGCGGCATCGAGGTCGGTCTGCTGATGGGTGGTAACGAGATTCTCGCTCGTCATCACCTCGTCGATCTTCTTGTCGAGACGGCGTTCAAAGCGCAGGTCGCGGTTGGTCACGATTCCGACGAGATGCTTTTCATCGTCGACAACGGGAATGCCTCCGATATGATAATCGCTCATCAGGTTGAGTGCATCTCTGACCGTACTACCGCGACGAATCGTCACAGGGTCGTAGATCATTCCGTTCTCGGCACGCTTCACGATTGCCACCTGATGGGCCTGTTCCTCTATCGACATGTTTTTGTGTATCACACCGATTCCTCCCTCGCGTGCTATCGCGATGGCCATTGCAGATTCCGTCACCGTATCCATGGCGGCGGTAACGAATGGTATGTTCAGCCTGATGTTACGCGAGAAACGTGTCTCGAGCGCTACAGTCTTAGGCAGTACTTCCGAATAAGCGGGGATAAGGAGGACGTCGTCGAAGGTGAGACCGTCCAATACAATTCTGTCAGCAGCAAATGAAGCCATAGTGTTTCCTGTCTTTTAGAGATTATGTCGGTCAGCGTGCTGTTTACAATCATTCGGGAGGCAACATGGTGTTGTCCCCGACGGAATGAAACCACAGCTGTTGCACCAACCGTTGTTATGGGTGCAAATTTAATAAGAAAATTCTATAAAAAAATGCTATTTGCCGAAAATAACACTTTATTAAATCAATTTAACGCGAAAGAGCGTTATAAGCTGCTATACAAAACACCTAACGACTCCCTGCTCTCAATGCCACAGGGAGTCGTTAGTTTTCATTCCCGTTATCGTTATATCCCCCTCGGGGGATGTCCTACTTCTTCATCTCGTTGATGATAACCTGTATGTCGGCTGTCGAGATCTTCTCGTCACCGTTGAGGTCGTACTTCATGTCCTGACTAGCCTGAGGCTTCTTCATCTCGTTGATGATTACCTGTATGTCAGCGGTTGATACCTTGCCGTCGCCATTGAGGTCGTAGGGATTGTCCATCTCTATTACAATCTCTTGAGTGACTGAGCCATCAGCGTTCACAATGTCGCCACCCTGTGTCTTGCCACCTACGGGCTTTGTTATTTTACAGCCCTCAAGTGTAATGCCACCGGTGAAATCGCAAATAGCGCTATAAGACGACGATGTAGTCACTGCCTTTATTGTTGAGTTGCGGATTAACAACTTTTCTCCTTTGGGCTGTCCTGAAATAGCCCACTTTCCCTGAGCTTCCAAATTAATACCGTCTCAGGTGACGCAAGATCCTGATCTGGCATAAATGCCACAGTCGGTTTCTGAACGTAACGTAAGACGACCAGGGCCTGTGATAGTAAGATTAGCCGTCGTAATGAAGGCAGCGCCTCTACATTCTATAGCAGCATCAGTCGCCACATAAACGGTAAGATCGGATAGATTATTTACAATTAACCCATCATAATGATCAAAGCTATAATTGCCTGTAATGGATAGAACATTATTATCCGCATCATAGCTGAAGACTCCGTCTTCCAAGATATCCGCCATGTTGCTTGTCCCCACTTGAGTGCCTCCTACATAGAGGTCGTATGACGTCTTTTCTGTAAAATATCCAGGGGCAGAGGGACCACCGTCGATACGGGCATATCTCTCATCAGTGTAGTATGAATTGTAAATAGTGCCCGCACCGCCAACCAATTCAAAACAACGGAAAAACATATCGTTACCATAACCCAAATCCCTCAACACGCCACTCATATCCCACAACTCGCTCGCATAGATAGTATGCAACACTTTGCAACCTTCAAACATTTTTCTTGTATTCTCAACTTTCTGCGTGGCAAAACTGCTTAAATCAAGAGTCTCCAAAGACGAACAGTCTTCGAACATTTCTTTCATTTCAACCACATTCTCAGTGTCGAAAGAGCTTACATCAATAGTTTTCAGAGAAGAACAGCCTCGAAACATTTCATTCATATAAGTTATCTTCCCTGTATTGAAATTCCTGAGATTGAGAGTCGTCAATGATGAACAATTACAAAACATACAATCCATCAATGACACATTCCTTGTATCGAAACTGCTCAAATCCATGCTTGTCAACGAACGGCATCCTTCAAACATCTTATTCATGTCTTCAACTTTTGAGGTGTTGAAATTCTTGACATCTATGCTTTTCAAACTGTTGCACATGTAGAACATGCGGCTCATGTCTGTCGCCTCACTCGTATTAAGATAATTCAGACCTTCTATAGACTCCAAACTAGTCATATAACCAAACCAATGATATATATATAAGTGTTATATATTAAATTGTATAATTATTAGTAAAAAAGGAATAAACCTCTTACACCCATGTTTTTGATACCTTGATACCTTGATACCATTGATACCGTTGGGGAGGTAGAGTCATTTGTCTTGTACTCCTTGTCCCTAACAACAATTTTGCTAGCAAAATTTCGAATAAGAAGCCTCTTTAATCGCAATAAAGTGCCCAGTTATTGAAAATTTTGCTAGCAAATTTCACAACAGTACATTTTCCCTGTTGCTATAAGTGGTACGGAAACCCACCCCTTTCTTTATAGAAGGAGCCGTTAAGACTATCTTGTCCTGCCTGTGTAAGCGTCGACACCCGACTTTATCGGCTGTGCGAAGAACTTCTCAGCAGCTTTGGCTATTCCCGCTCCCCATGGCTGAGGACCGCCTACACTCTGGATAACCCACAGCTTGAGCTCCTTCTTGTGCCAGTTCACTGAGCAGTTTGTGCCCCATGCGCCACCATGTCCGAACCATGCGTCGTCGCTGTCCTTAACAGGAGCAGTGAGTCCGAGCGAGTAGCCGCCAAGCCCCTCAGGACGAGTGCTGACGGCGAGGATGCTCTTCACGGTCTCCTCTTTCAAGATACGCACGCCGTTGTCACCCAGACCCAGGTTCATGAGCATCTTGTAGAACTTCAGCTGGTCGTTGGCCGTGGTCCACAGTCCTGCTCCTGCAGATGCAAACACGTGCGAGTCGTTGTACGGTCGCTGTTGCATGTCCATCTCCTCGCGCCATTCGGCAGGGGCATTATCCTTCATGGCGTAGAGTTCTATCTTCGTCTTCAGCTGCTTGTCAGTAGGCCAGAACCATGTTGACTTCATCCCCAGAGGGTCGAGCACCGTCTTCTTCAGATACTGCTCCCACTTCGTCCCTGTGACGACCTCCACTACGGCAGCACCGATGTCGATTCCTGTGTTGGAGTATTGCTCACGTGTGCCAGGCTCGAAGAGTATAGGCGATGCGGCTGCTATCGATGCCACCTGTCGGAGCGGGGCACCTCCCGACCATCCGCCACCTCTCACGTCACCCCTTTTGGCACTGATCTCGAAGGGGAAGCCGCCAGTGTGGTTGAGCACCATGCGTATCGTGAGCACGTTCTTTGCCTTGTGGAGCGTCTTTACGCCGTCTTTCTCGCCGTCGAGCACCCACAGTTCCTTGAACTCAGGCAGGTATTTCGACACGGGGTCGTCGAGCGATATGCGTCCCTCTTCCACCAGCTTGGCTATCGTCACGCCGCAGAAGCCTTTTGTCTGCGAGCACTGCATGAAGACATTGTCCATCTTTATCGGACGCTTCTTCTTCACGTCGGCGTAGCCCACGCAGCACGTCTCCTGAACGCCGTCTTTGTAGAACACACTGATGGCTCCGGGCAGCTGACCGCTGTCGACATAAGGTTGGAGCACTTCTTTTGCATAACTCGTTCCCGATTTCTTCGGGCCACTCTTTGCTGTTGCCGTCAACGTCAACGACAATGCCAGCAGAATTAACAATTTCCTCATTACTGTTTTGCTTGAATAATATATACTCTTAACCACAATAAAACGACGGCCGCATCGACGGGTATCAGCCACGGCATAAGTCGTCGCCGTCTAATACCCCTCGGTGTCGGTGCCGCCCCACTCGTCGTCGACCGTAACAACGGCCTTTCCGCGTCCTTCCTCCGGCGACTCGCTGAAGAACTCACCCTCATACTGTCGGATTTTGTTCACTGTCACGGCTACATTATTGAACGTTGTCTCCTTCACCGTATTTCCACTGGCATCGAGGGCGGTGACGGTGATCGTCAGCGTGCCGGTCTGCTCGTGAGGGATAGTGTAGATCTCAAACTCTGCCCCGCCCTTGCGTGTGCTTTCATCGACAGTGCGCACCTCCGTCTGTTTCGAGTTGACGCTACCGAAGCCCGTCACGCCACTCAGCGTACTGCTTCCACCGGTGTAGTAGAACTTCATCTCGGCCACGTTGGCAGGTATCTCGTCTTTCACGACAAGGCGGAACATGGCTACCACGCGCTGAAGGTTGAGACTGATGTCGGTATCGCTGTCGAGGTTCACTATCGACGTACACCAGAACGTGTCGGTCATCTTGTTGTTCGGGAACTTTATTTTCTCCACCTCTGTTGTCGTTGCCGACGACGTTCCGTTATGTCCCACGACCACGATGCGATACGTTGCTTTGGGAAGGACGATGTCGCACTCGCCGAAGTCGCTGTCATCGGCATTCTGGTTTTCCACTGCCACCCTCTCGCCGTCCTTGTAGATGGCGAAGGTTATGCAGCTACAAGCATTTGCCACTGCCGATGCCTTCCGCCGTGCCGGCTGTACGGCGGAGAACGACACCTCGCTGCTCGTCATGGCACTCACGCGGAGATGCGCCAGGCCTTCCTCTGTCGGCTCGCTGTCACCGATGTCCTCAGACATAGGCCGTTCGCACGACGCCATCACAGCGACGAGGACAGAAAGTACGAGAAAGGCGGATAAATGACGAAGTCTAATTGTCAGTGCTGATTTCATGATGTAATATTAGAATGGTTATGTTAATTTGCCTGTTCCGACAAGAACTTTATCCTCACCAGGCGTATTTCTTCTTCGGTGTAATCGCCATCCAGCTCGTCGAGGGCATCTTCGATATCGTCGGTATCGCTCTCGCGGAAGTACTCGTAGATATCCTCCACGTGCTCCTCGTCCATCACCTCGTCGATGAAATAGTCGATGTTGAGCCGCGTGCCGCTGTATACTATTGCCTCTATTGCGTCGAGCAGTTCGTCGAAGCCGAGCCCTTGTGCCGTGGCAAGATCGTCGAGGTCAACCTCTCGGTCGATGCTTTGGATGATCTTCACCTTCTGGATAGACTTCTTAGCCACCGTCTTCACCCTCAGTTCCTGCGGTCGCTCTATCTCGTTGAGCTCACAGTGTTTCTTGATGAGTTTGAGGAATGGCTCGCCATATCGCCGTGCCTTCCCCACTCCGACGCCTTGGATATTCTGCAGCTCCTCGACGGTAATGGGGTACATGGTTGCCATCTGTTCGATCGAGACATCCTGGAATATCACGTATGCAGGCAGGTTATGCTTCTGAGCCACCTCTTTCCGCAGGTCCTTCAGCATGCTGTAGAGCTCGGGATCGAGTGCTGTGCTTCCCTCTGTGGGTTCTTCCTCATACTCCGAGAACTTCTTGTCTTCGACAATCATGAACGATGTGGGTTCCTTGAGGAACCGTCGTCCTGCCGCCGTGACCTTCAGCAGGCCGTAGTTCTCCACGTCCTTTCGCATGTATCCTGCGATGATTGCCTGCCGTATGACGGGGTTCCAGAGTTTCGGATCGGCATCCTCGCCTGCGCCGAATTCCTCGAGTTGGTCGTGCTTGTGGGAGGTTATGTCGTCGGTGGGGCGACCCTTCACAAAGTCGATGATGTAATCCTGACGGAAGTTCTCCTTCACGGCGAGCACTGCCCGTAGCACGATCGTGAGCAGGTCCTTTGCTTCGTGACGCTCCTTGGGATACAGGCAGTTGTCGCAGCAATGGCAGTTATCCTCCAGATAGTTTTCGCCGAAGTAGTGGAGCAGTATCTTTCTTCTGCATACCGACGACTCGGCGTAGGCGGCTGTCTCCTGCAGGAGTTGCCGACCGATGTCCTGCTCGGCGATGGGTTTGCCTTCCATAAATTTCTCCAACTTCTGCAGGTCTTTGTAGGCATAGAATGCTATGCAGATGCCTTCTCCGCCATCGCGTCCGGCACGTCCTGTCTCCTGGTAGTATCCTTCGAGACTCTTGGGGATGTCGTAGTGAATCACGAAGCGCACATCGGGTTTGTCTATTCCCATTCCGAAGGCTATCGTAGCCACGATGATATCGATGCGCTCCATGAGGAAGTCGTCCTGCGTCTGCGAACGTGTGACGGAGTCGAGCCCTGCGTGATAGGGTGCGGCCTTTATATCGTTGGCTCTCAGCACGGCAGCAAGTTCCTCTACTTTCTTTCTGGAGAGGCAGTATATGATACCGCTCTTGCCTTCGTGCTGCTTTATGAACATGATTATCTGGCGCTCGATGTCCTTGTTCTTCTGGCGCACTTCGTAGTATAGGTTCGGCCGGTTGAACGAACTTTTGAACTCTACGGAGTCCATTATGCCCAGACTCTTCTTGATGTCGGTGCGTACTTTGTCGGTTGCAGTTGCGGTGAGTGCGATGACCGGTGCGTTTCCGATGCTGTTGATGGTGGGACGTATGTTTCGATATTCAGGACGGAAATCGTGTCCCCACTCCGATATACAGTGTGCTTCGTCGACGGCATAGAACGAGATTTTTACGGTGCGGAGAAATTCTACGTTCTCCTCTTTGTTGAGTGATTCTGGTGCGACGTACAACAGGCGTGTCTTTCCGCTGCGCACATCGTCCATCACCTGTCCTATTGCCGACCGGTTGAGCGACGAGTTCAGGTAATGTGCCAGGCCGTCGTTCTCGCTCAGCGAGTTGATCACGTCCACCTGGTTCTTCATCAGTGCGATGAGTGGTGATATGACTATTGCTGTTCCCTCCATGAGCATGGATGGGAGTTGATAGCAGAGGCTCTTGCCTCCCCCCGTCGGCATGAGCACAAAGGTGTTCTTGCCGTCGAGGAGATTTTGTATAATAGCTTTCTGATCTCCTTTGAATTTGTCGAATCCAAAGTAGTGTTTCAGTTTTTCGGTAAGAGTGTTTTCTGTTATCATTGGCTTGGATTTTTAGGTCTGTCTAATCGATAGTTTCTATCAGACTGGGTTAAGGTTTGCCTTTTCGAGTTGTTTTTTCACGAAGTCGAGTGTGACAGTGAACTTTTTCTCTTTCTTTGCTGGCATTTCGAACATGGGGTCCATCATTATCGTCTCTACGATCGATCGCAGTCCGCGTGCCCCGAGTTTGTATTCTACTGCCGTGTCTACGATGAAGTCGAGTGCGTCACGGTCGAACGTCAGTTCCTTGCCGTCCATGCGGAACAGTTTCTCATACTGTTTTACGATGGAGTTTTTCGGCTCGGTGAGGATACGGCTCAGTGCGTCGCGGTCGAGCGGATTCAGGTATGTGAGCACTGGCAGTCGTCCGATGATTTCGGGTATGAGTCCGAATGACTTCAGGTCTTGCGGCCGTATGTATCTCATCAGGTCGTTTTTGTCGATGTTGCGGGTGTTCTGCACCGAGTTGAATCCCACCACGTGTGCGTTCATTCTCTGTGCTATCTTCGCTTCGATGCCGTCGAATGCTCCGCCGCAGATGAAGAGTATGTTGCGTGTGTCGACGTGTATGTAGTCCTGGTCGGGGTGTTTTCGTCCGCCTTTCGGTGGTACATTCACCATTGTTCCTTCGAGCAGTTTGAGCAGTCCTTGCTGCACTCCTTCTCCGCTCACGTCGCGGGTGATGCTCGGGTTGTCGCTCTTGCGTGCTATCTTGTCGATCTCGTCGATGAAGACTATTCCTCTCTGTGCGGCTTCGAGGTCGTAGTCGGCCACTTGGAGCAACCGGCTGAGGATGCTCTCCACGTCTTCCCCCACGTAGCCTGCTTCGGTGAACACTGTTGCGTCGACGATGGTGAATGGCACGTCGAGCAGTCGCGCTATGGTGCGTGCCAGCAGGGTCTTGCCTGTTCCGGTGCTGCCCACCATTATTATATTGCTCTTCTCGATGTCGACTCCGTCGTCGTCCTTCGGTTGTCCGAGGCGTTTATAGTGGTTGTAGACGGCCACGGAGAGGAATCTTTTTGCCTCGTCCTGACCGATGACATACTGGTCGAGATAGGCTTTTATCTCCGTCGGTTTGGGCACGCTCTTCAGGTCGGGCTTTCCGGCATCGCCTTTTCTCTTCTTGCCGGCGGCGTTCAAGCCTGCCTGCTGCAGTATCTCGTAGGCCTGCTCGACGCAGTTTTCACATATTTGTCCGTTGAGCCCACTGATGAGTAGTCTCACTTCCGACTCGTCTCTGCCGCAGAAGCTACATGTCTTTTTCTTCGTCATTTACGCTTCAGGATGTTGTCTATCATTCCGTATTCCTTTGCTTCTTCGGCCGTCATCCAGTAGTTGCGGTCGCTGTCGGCCCACACTTTCTCGAATGGCGTGTGGGAATGTTCGGCTATGATGGTGTAGAGTTCCTTTTTATATTTCTGTATCTCGCGTGCTTCTATTTCGATGTCGGATGCTTGTCCTTGCACTCCTCCGAGCGGCTGATGTATCATCACCCGGCTGTGTGGCAGTGCCTGGCGTTTTCCTTCCTTACCGGCTACGAGCAGCACAGCTGCCATCGATGCGGCCATACCGGTGCAGATGGTCTGCACGTCGGGGGTGATGAACTGCATCGTGTCGTAGATTCCCAGTCCTGCGGTGACGCTTCCTCCGGGCGAGTTGATATAGATTGAGATATCGCTTCCGCTGTCGGTGGAGTCGAGGAAGAGGAGCTGTGCCTGCAGCACGTTGGCGGTGTAGTCGTCGATGGGTGTGCCGAGGAAGATGATGCGGTCCATCATCAGGCGCGAGAAGACGTCCATCTGGGTGACGTTCAGTTTCCTCTCCTCGAGGATATAGGGGTTCATATACTGCGACTGTGCGCTTATCACATCGTCGAGAACGAGGCCATTGATGCCCAGATGTCTCGTAGCATATTTTCTGAATTCGTCCATTCTTTTCCTTTCTGTTTTTTCTTGGAGTATTTAGCTATTTTCCAACTTGTAAATACAAAGATAAGCAAAAAGAAGGAGAAACCAAGAAAAAAAACATTTATTTTTAAAAAAATCCGCTTTTTTCCTGTTCTCTCTCATGCCGTTCGGATTGTTTCCGAGCACAGGTTGCCGGCATCGGCGTAAAGACATGAAAAGAGTACATGGTTCTTGTACTCGCAGTACAAAAGCCATGTACTCTCAGTACAAAGCCCACACACCCGGAGTACATGGGCTTTGTACTATGGCCATCTATTTCTCCTGGCCGTGGGTGAGTTCCCAGTAGCTGGTATTCATCTGCATCATTGCGAGCGTTCCCACTATCCAGCTCTGTGTCCACCCTGCGAGTGTGCCGAGGTTTCCCCATCCGGCATCGGAGTTTGAAGCCCACCAGTTCCAGTCGCGATAGTTGAATGCGCGGTACCATGCTCCGTCGATATCGCGGCACTGCTGGCTGCGTGCTTGTATCCTGACGAGGAAGTCTGCCAGTTCTCGGGCTGTCGTCTCGATGTCTTTGTCGCCTGTGGCACGTGCGGCTTCGTTAAGTCCGAAGACAGCAAAGTTCGACGTGTAGAGCATGTCGGCCACGGGGTCGCCGTTCTTGAAGATGAGTGGAGCCTCGTATCGTCCGTAGTCGGAGTTGCGCTTCGGCCCTCCGAAGTCACCCTTTGCCGGGTCGCCGAGCTCTTCGCGGATGGCTCCGCAGGAGGCCTGATTCCGGCGTATCTCGCCGACGATGGTCTTCAGCCACGCCAGATGTTCTTCGGTGGGTTCCACGCGGTAGAGCCATGCTAATGGCAGCACCATGCGGGCACGTTCCTGCTGTATGCCGTTGGTCCAGCGCCACCCGTCGGGATAGGCATCCATGGTCAGGGCGATGCCGCGGCGACTGAGGTCGAGGTAGCGCTGCTCGCCGGTCTGGGAGTAGAGCCAGATATACACGGCCCACATCCAGCTCTCATAGTGCGGATGGGGATTTATGAGGTCGCGGTCGGCATAATACTGGCGGCCGTTCTTCTGTATGTCGGCATCTTCGAGCCGTGCTCCGCGGAATCCGTTCTTGCCTGTCGTGAGGAAATTGCCGTCGATGGCATCGCGCAGCTTCTTGTCCCAGCAGCTCTCGCCGAGCATGTGAGAGGCCAGCAACGCTCCCAAGAGGAAGCGGGCGTTGTCGTCGCCGTAGTAGACATTGACGAAATTGTCGTGTATCATCCACGACACGAGTCCGAACGACGGACTCTGAGGGTCGTTGCGCGGGCCGGCGGTGAAGTGCTCTATAGCGAAATCGATGAGTCGGTGGGCCACCTTGTTGTATTCGTCGTCGCCAAGCAGCCGTCCTGCCAGTGCGAGTGCCATGGCTGCCTCGCCCTGCACATCGGCCCGCACGCAGTAGCGATAAGACTGATGTCCGTCGGCATCGATGGCCGAGCAGTGGCCTTCGAGGATTCCCATGCTGCCGTCGCCGTCGGGGGTATCGGCAGGCAGGGCGGGTCCCACAGGGGGATCGGTGTGCATGTAGCGCTCGAGATATGTCTCTGCCCACGAGGGATGGAGCAGCAGATGTGCGCCGCGGAACCATTCCACGCCGCGGCGTACTGCCTCGGTCTTGGCCGTATCGGGCAGTTGTTCGTCGGCGCTATATGCCGGCCATACGAGCGAGGGCCAGCGTAAGAACGCCACCTCGCGGCCGAGTAGCCGCCCGATCATCTCCTCCCAGAACGCCTGCCAACGCTGTTCGGGCATCAACCGGAGCTTGGAGAACTCGCTCAGGCAGGCTGTGGAGACGTAGACATCCGTCTGTGGCTGGTCGACAAGGGGGAAGGTCTCGGTGTCGGTGAGACCAAAGGGGGCGTAGTCGAACCCTGCGACACGGGCGATATACATCAGTGGCCGGACGGCTCGTCCGACGATGAAGCGTGCCCTGTTCACGGTGAGCAGGTCCATCGGTTTCAGTTCTCCGAGCGGCTGAGCCACCACTACGCGTTCAAAGTTCACGACGCGTTGCTCCGGCTCTTCGCCGGGCATGGCGGCAAAGTCGGCAAACACGCGGAGCTGTTTTTCCTCTATCAGCCGCAGGTCGTCGGCCGAGAGGCGCTGCATCTGCCGTGTGCCGTCGCCGAGGAGGAGTACTGCCGCACGACGTGGTGCGCGCCGGAGCACCGCCTGCAGCGTCGTGCCGCGCTTGAGGCTGAAGCCTTCGCTCTCGAGCAGCTGGGCCAGATCGTTGTCGTCGGAGGCCATGCACCACAGCGTGCGGGGCGATTTCTGACGGGCCTCGACATTGTCGCTGCCAGCCTGGCAGGGGACGACGGCGAGGAATGAAAGAAGCAAAAGGGAAAGAATGTGTTTCATGATGCAGGGGTTGGAAAAGACGAAGCCCATCCCTATGCTTTCGTGCGGGATGGGCTTCGGTTGTTGTTTATGTATTAGTCTTGCATGAGCTCGTTGAACTCCTCGAGCGACACGGTCTTCTCGTTGAGCTTCACGACGCCCTTGATGGCTTCTACGAGCTTGTCGTCGATGGCTCTGTCGACGATGCTATCCATGTTCTCATGCTTCTTGAGCATGTCGGCAGCATAGTTCTCCAGATACTCGTCGGGCACGTTGCTCATTCCGTATTGTGCGAATTGTGCGCGTGCCATTTCTTTTGCCACTTTCTTCACGTCGTCGTCGCCGACCTTTATCTCGTGGGCTGCCACGAGCTGCTCCTTGGCAAGATGCCACGTGAGCTGGCGGATGCTCTCGTCGTAGTTCTTCTCTACGTATTCTTCGCCCTTGTCCTTATTGTTGTCGAGCATGATGCGCTTGAGCAGTGCGTCGGGATATTCGAGCTTGCCGATTTTCTTCTCCACGTAGGAGCGGAGGTCGAGCAGGAACTTGTAGTCGCTGTTCTGCTGCAGCTGTGGCTTGAGGCTGTCGGCTATCTTCTGACGGAATTCCTCTACGGTCTTCACGTTGCCTTCGCCAAACACGCCGTCGAAGAGTTCCTGGTCTACGTCGTGCTTCTTGAAGCGTGTGATTTCGGTGATTTGATAACTGAAGTTTCCCTCGTGGTTCTTCAGGTCGTCCTTCTCCACCTTGAGCAGTGCGCTCACCTCTGAATCGTTGTCGGGATAGGCCTTGCGTGGGCTGAAGACGATGATGTCGCCTTTCTTTGCTCCGTCGAAGAGCTGCTTCTGCTCGTCCACCTTGATGTACTCGGGCATCATCACAGTGCCTTCAACCGTCACGCCACCCTCGAGTGTATTGCCTTCTGCATCGAGCTCGCGGAGGTCGCCGCGGAGCATGTCGTTCTGCTGATAGTCGTCTGCCTGTTCGTATTTACCCATGCGCTGAGCATACATATCGACCTGTTCGTCGATGATCTTGTCGTCTACGGCGATGGTGTAGTAGTCGAGCTTGTTCTTGCCGTTGAGCTCGATCTTGAACTCCGGAGCCACTGCGATGTCGAACATGAAGGTGTAGGGAGCCTCAGCCTCGAGGTCGACAGCCGTCTGCTTGTCGGACGGAAGGGGTTCGCCGAGCATCTGGATCTTGTTCTCGCGTACATAATTATATATTGCCTCGCCGACAAGCTTGTTGATGGCGTCCATCTTGACCGATGTGCCGAACTGGCGACGGATGATGCCCATCGGCACCATGCCTGGACGGAAGCCGGGCAGGTTGGCTTTCTTCTTATAGTCTTTCAGACTCTTTTCTACGTTCTCCTTGTAGTCGTTCTCTTCTACGGTGATGGTCATGAGGCCATTCACCTTGTCGGGATTCTCAAATGAAATGTTCATATCTTTTGCTTGTTTGTTTATCTTCTTCGGGGCACAATCGCCCAAATTGGGTTGCAAAATTACTGCTTTTTTGCGTAAATACCTAATTTTATAGCACATATTTTATTTTTTTAAACTCACAGGAGACGTTTTTCATACACTCAGGAGGAGTTTTCTGAATCCACCGGCCGCGATTCCCGACAGCAGTACATGGGCTTTGTACTGCGAGTACATGGCTTTTGTACTCCGAGTACATGGGCCTTGTACTGAGAGTACATGGGCTTTGTACTAATGCCGAAAAGAAGGACATGCGATTTTAGGTCGTACTGTAGGCAACTTTCACTAACTTTTTCTTCGAAGAACCGAAGGTCACCGTTTCGAGCAAAGCGAAGAAGGTAAGGTAATGTTTAGGCTGCACCTCTGCATAAAAAATAAAATTCTTCGACTTTTATTTTAGTTACTTCCCTGCGGTCAGTGGGTCTCACTTGCGTTCGACAAGTCTCTGCCTTCGGTTTGCACTAACTTTTTCTCCCTTCGAGAAGAAGAAGTTAGGATGCGCTTCGGCATTTAGAGCCCCTTGATAAGGGGCGGCAGTAATGCAGGGATTAGTAAAAAATTATCAGATTCTTTTGTTTTGCACTCAGCTTTTTTCGCTTTGCTCAACAACTCGTCACTAACTTTTTCTTCGAAGAAGTTAGGCTGCACCTCTGCATAAAAAACAAAAATCTTCGACTTTTATTTTGTTCTGCCTTCGGTTTGCACTAACTTTGTTGCGGAAATAAATACAAAACCTAAAACAAGATGAGAAAAGTCATTATCATTACTGCGGCAATGCTCATACTCTGCTGCTGCAACATTCATGCTGCCGACTGGCAGCGGCTTTCCGCACCCATCATGACGCCATGGGGCGAGAACATCAATCCGGAGGCCGTGTGGCAGGAGTATCCGCGCCCGCAACTGAAGCGCTCGGAATGGATGAACCTCAACGGCACGTGGGGCTACTACCGCCTGTCTAACTCCATCAACCTCAACTACGTCAGCAGGGAACGGCTGTTCACGAGGCAGATCCTCGTACCGTTCGGCGTTGAATCGGCACTCTCGGGAATCATGCTCACCGACTATTCAGCCAACGCCAACAGCACGCTGTTCTACCGCCGCACGTTCACCCTCCCCGAGTCTTTCAAAGGGAAGAACGTGCTGATGAACTTCGGAGCCGTCGACTGGTGGTGCAAGGTATACATCAACGGACAGCTGGCAGGCGAGCATCGGGGCGGCAGCGACCCGTTCTCCATCGACATCACCGAGTTCCTCACCGACGAGGGAGAGCAGGAGGTGCAGGTGGCTGTCAACGACCCTACGAACCGCGGCGGACAGCCACTGGGCAAACAGACCATCAGTCCCAGCGGGATATGGTACACCGCAGTGAGCGGCATATGGCAGACGGTGTGGCTCGAGCCAGTGAGTCCTGCTCACATCGAGCGCTACGAAGTGCTGCCCGACATCGACAACTCGCGGGTGACGCTCCGCGTGCATGCCACGGGAGAAGGAACAAAAGTGAGCGCAACGGTGAGATATGAAGGCACGGAGGTGACACGAGTGGAGAACGTCGACGCCGACAAAGACTTCACCATCAGCATCCCCGGCGCACACCTGTGGTCGCCCGACGAGCCAAACCTCTACGACGTCGTGTTCACCCTCTCCCAGAACGGCAACACCGTAGACACGGCAGAGGGGTACTTCGGCATGCGTAAGTTCAGCCGCGGAATGGTCGACGGACACCCAGCGTTCCTACTGAACAACAAGCCCATCTACATGTACGGACCTCTCGACCAGGGCTGGTGGCCCGACGGACTGCTCACACCTCCAAGCTACGAGGCAATGATCTTCGACCTCCAGGCCATCAAGTCGTTCGGGATGAACATGGTCAGAAAACACATAAAGGTGGAAAACGATCTCTGGTATGAGTGGTGCGACCGCAACGGACTCATCGTGTGGCAGGACATGCCCAACGGCGGAACAGGCGGTACGCTCGGCACGAAAGAAGAGGTGCAGGAGATATTCTACGATGAATGCCGACGCATCATAAACACCCTCCAGTCGCACCCGTCGATCGGGGTGTGGGTGGTATATAACGAAGGCTGGGGACAGGACGCCGACAACGGAAGCTCACACACGTTCAAAGGCGTGAACAACGTGCGCAATACCGACCGCGACCAGTACCGCCTCATCAACGCCGTGACCGGATGGACCGACTTCGAAGTAGGCGACATCGTCGATATCCACAGCTATCCCGCACCGGGAGCAAGCGACAATCCGGCCAATGAACGCGTAGTAGTCTGCGGAGAGTTCGGCGGTATAACGCTCGAAGTGGAAGACCATCTGTGGTCGGGAAGCCAGCAGGTCTACACCTCAGTCACCAACAGCGACGACTACACCGCTCTCTACAACAGCTATACCGACCGCCTACAGGAGCTACAGAAGGACAAGGCCCTCTGGGGATCGGTATACACACAGATAACCGACGTGGAGCAAGAGGTGAACGGACTCTACACCTACGACCGCAAGGTGCTCAAGGTGTCCGACGCTCAACGCAAGCTCATTCGCGACAAGATAGTGAAGACCATCAACTATCGATACACAGGAGCAGAGGTGAAAGTGGAAGCCGGCGACACAGGCAACAACATCAGATGGAAATACACAACCACGGCACCCGCCGACGGATGGCAGCTCGACACCTTCGACGACACCGCTTGGAGCACGGGAAGGGCCGGCTTCGGAACGAATAGCGGGCGGAGAACCTATTGGAACACTTCCGACATCTGGCTCCGGAGAACGTTCGAAATGCCCGAACTCACCGAAGAGGAACTCGCCGACCTGTGCCTACACATGTACTACGACGAGGACACAGAGGTCTACATCAACGGTGTGCTCGCATGCAAGATAACAGGCTACAACACCCGCTATCAGGAGATAGACATCCTGCCCGAAGGACGGAAGGCGATAAAAAACAGCGACGAGAACCTCATAGCAATCCACTGCCACCAGAGCGCGGGCGGACAGTATATCGACGCAGGCTTCAGTGTGAAGAAATACAAGGCCAACGACGGCTGCGAGGTGACCGATATCGTCGAGGCGACACCGCCAGCAGCCGAGGAAAGCACCGACTCCGTCTATCTCATGACGTGCTTCACGTCGAACCAGGACCGACTCGTCTATGCCTACAGCTACGACGGACGCTCATGGCAGTACATCAACGAGGGCCGGGGAGTGTTCAATGGCTACGACGCCAGCCTGCGCATTCGCGACCCATTCGTACGACGAGTGAAGGAAGGAGGAAAGGACGTCTTCCACCTCGTACACACTTGGGGACTCAACAATCCCGGCATCTATCACTGGCAGTCTGACGACCTCATCCACTGGACAGCAGCCGACGGCAGCGAAAACGGCAAAGTGATGGTGGTTGACGGCAGCCTGGGAGGCGTAACAGCAGCAAATGCCTACGCGCCGGAGTACGTCTTCGATGAGGAGAGCGGAACATACTATGTCTACTGGACATCGCTCGTCAACAACCGCATGAGAGCCTACTGCACGACGACTCGCGACTGGAAGACATTCACCGACGCCTACGAGCTTGCCGACTTCGACATCGGCGTGAACGACTTCCACATCGTTCGCACCGGCGACACCTATCAGGCCTTCTTCCAGCGATTCGACAACGAGCAGATGTATCGCGCCACAGCCACCTCGCTCGACAAGGACGGAGGACTCTTCCACAACCCGACACGAATGTTCTCACAGACGTATCCCCGACTGATGTCGCCAGCCACATTCATCACCTTCGGCGGCGAGGGGATGTATATGTATGCCCGCAGCGAGAACGACATGAAACTCTTCGGAACCACCGACCTCGAACACCTGACGTGGAAAGCCGTCACCACCGACGACGTCAAGTTCCCCGAGGGAGCACAGCAAGGAAGCGTAATCATCATCTCGAAAGACGAACTCGAGAAAATCATCGCCGCAAACAACTTCGTGCAGGACATCCTCCTGCCCACAGCCGAGGAAAGCGACAGCGAGCAATGGCAGTGGACCACAGCGGCCGCGGAAGGCTGGAATCAGAAAGACTTCGACAGCTCCAGCTGGAACAACGGAATAAGCGGATTCGGCAACGGCAACCCGCCAAACTCCGTCACACGCACCCGATGGAACACCGCCGACATCTACCTCCGACACACGCTCGACCTGACAGGAGCAACGCCCGACGAGATAGAATCTATCTGGGGACGAATCTATCACGACGAAGACGTGGAAGTGTACATCAACGGCGTCCTCGCCTACTCAGCCACAGGATTCCTCACCGCCTATGAAGACATCGCCATCGCGCCCGAAGCACTGCAAGCCATCACTCCCACCGCCGACAACATCGTCGGCATACACTGCCACCAGGCAGCAGGAGGACAGTATATCGACTTCGGATTGAAGGGACTGAAAAAGCCCAACCCCTACGACCTCAATCACGACGGAAAAGTCTCCACCGCCGACATACAGGTGATCATCAACGAAATGAAAAAAGACGAAAGCTCACAGAACATGACCTACGACCTCAACGGCGACGGCAAAATATCCACCGCCGACATACAGGTAATCATCAATGAAATGAAGAAATAGCTTTTCTGGGACCGCGGGCGTCCCCGCCCGCAAAGCTGCGGAAGGTAAAATGTAAAACGCAAAACACGAATAAGGAACTCGAGCATTCTCGCCCGCGTTCCTTATTTATATTATATAGCCACAGCCTCATCATCGCCCGCAACGCAGTCGGAGTGCAGCCTGGGACCGCGGGCGTCCCCGCCCGCAACGCAGACCATGCATTCCACCCCCGACGCACGACACAGCCTCCACACCACCGAGAGCCGATCCTCCCACATGACCAAACGGAGCATTCGTGTTTCGCTGAAATACTATCTGGTTCTGATAGCAACGCTATCCGTGTTTGATAGAAACGCTATCTGGCTTTGATAGCAACACTATCTTGGCTTGATAGCAACGCTATCCGTGCTTGATACTGCCGCAGGCACATACCCATGTCGCCAATAACTATACAAAGAAAAAAACCTATTAATTTTAGTTAAAAATCATAATTAATTTGCCTATAATAATATAAAATAGTAATTCTGCCACCGATGTCAGTCCCCAGGGGGTAAATGCATCAGATTTTGAGGGTTTAATAGAGAGACGTTATGTCCGTTCTTGTGTCTTGAAACCTAGGAAATTTCAAAACGCATATACAAGATGGCATAGTGGAACTCCGCGCGATAGCGTGGACTGACATCACTATATCTTTATATGCAGGTTTTCCTAGGACCACAAGACAAAGGTATAGAGGCATTTTCAGTTCACGTTTTCTTCATGGTAAAATTTTGTTAATTTTATGGCATAGTAGGACTGGCGTGCCGCTATTTTCATAAAAACAATCATGAAAAGGTTTTTAAAAAGAATCCTTCTCCTCGTCGCGATGATTGCTTTCGTGACAGGGGTGAAGGCCTATGTCGAAGGTGATCGCGTGACGATAGACGAGATCACCTACCAAGTGGCAAGCGTCAGTGGTGATGCTGTTAAAGTCCAAGTGATGGGAAGTACGAAGACTGGAGAGCTGGTAATTCCTGCCAAAGTGTTCGACGGAAAGGACGTAACATTTACCGTAACAGAAATTGGCGATGGTAACGGTACAAGTTTCAACAGCGGTATCACAGCGATAACGCTACCGGAGACCATGGAGATTCTCAACTATGCGTCTTTCCGCAATACGTCTATCACCAAGATTCACTTTCCCAAAAATCTAAGAAGCTTCTCATACACCAATGGATGGACTATGCCCACAGGATTCGCAGAAATAACGGTAGATCCGGAAAACGCGACTTATGAGGCTGAAAACGGCATACTCTACACAAAGGGAAAGAAAGCTCTCGTCTATGTGCCACGAGCTAAAGTGGTAGACGAAACGTTCGTAGTAGACCCTGCAGTGGAGGAAATCAGAGCACAGGCATTCGCCTATCAAAAGTATGTGAAAAAAGTGGTCATCGGAAAGAATGTGAATAATGTACAGATAATAGTAGACAACAATTATCGCAGATACATCGATAACGGCTCGAAAATCACGTACTTCGAAGTAGTTCCAGAGAACGCCACCTATTGCAGCATCGATGGTGTGATCTTCAACAAGGATAAGACGAAACTCGTACGCTATCCGGAGGCAAAGCCAGATGAAACGTATACCGTGCCCGATGGAGTGAAGACCATAGGCGACATGGCATTCTATAACGCCAAGTTTAAGGTGCTCGACCTCGGCCATGCAGAAACACTCGGCAATACAACCATCAACGCACAGAACCTGATTACTATCCACATTCCGGCAGAAATGACAAAGATTCCCGAGGGATCGATAGCTGGAAATAAGATTCAGAACATTTTCGTAAAAGAAGGAAATCCTGAGTATAAAGACATCGACGGCGTGCTCTTTACCGCCGACAGCAAGACCCTTTTGGCATACCCTGTAGGCAGAACAGAGCCAACGGAATACACTGTGCCTGAAACTACTGAGAACATAGCCGACCGTGCATTCCAAAGAGCTAAGTTTACGAGTATTGTACTTAACGAGGGATTGAAGACCATAGGCATGTTTGCATTTGACAATACTAAATTAAGCACTATCACAATCCCCTCGACTGTCACGTCGATAAAAGGACGCGCATTTGCTGATGTGCCACTCTCTGAGATGATATTTGCCGAGGAATCGAGCCTGACATATCTTGGAGAACTTATCTTTTTCAGGAACAATGCGATGAAGTCATTTACTCTTCCGAAATCACTCACTAATACAGGAGAAAGATGCTTGGGGTATTGCTATGCTCTTGAAGAAATCATCATCCCCGACGGATCGCAGCTGAAGGCTATTAGTAATGACTTCGTAGCTTATGACAACAACCTGAAGAGGGTTGTTTTCGAGGGCAGCTGCGACAACCTGACGGTAATCGGCAGCGAAGCTTTCGCCGACCTCACATCGCTCGAATACATCAACCTGCCAAAGTCGATTACCGACATCAATGCAAAAGCTTTCTTTAATTGCAAGAACCTGAAGACCGTGGAGTTTGCCGAGGATGCCGTGATTGAGACCATCAGCACCGGCGCCTTTGCCGACTGCGGAATAGAGAAGATCACAATCCCTGGCAAGGTTAAGAACATCTATGCCGAAGCCTTCCGTAACTGCGACGTGCTTGAGGCTGTCTCGCTGCCGGCATCGACAACCTTCGTCAGTCCGACTGCATTCAAGGGCTGCACGAAACTGAAGGAATTTATAGTAGATGAGAACAACGAACGCTACTCGAGCGTACAGGGCTACCTCTGCTCGAAGGACAAGAGCACTCTCGAGCTGTTTCCACCGGGAATGGCCCGCGAAGACTTCACCCTGCTGCCTCCATCGCTCACGAAGATTGGCGACAACGCCTTCTACGAGTGCGGAGAGAAGTTTACGAACATCTGTATCCCTGCGAAAGTTGAGCAGATCGGCAAGCGCGCCTTCGGTCTCGACGCCAGCCTGCAGTCGATAGCATTCCTCGGCGACGAACTCATCGACCCCGACAAGATTGCGCAGGGCGAGAACCAGATGGCCATCGATAATGGCACACAGGCCCAGGACATGTTCCAGAACATCACAATCTACGTGAGAAAAGAAGTGTATAATGACTACGTCCAGAATCACAAGGGCAAGGGCGACAAGTACGACACCTACTACTCGCAGTTCAAGGATATGAAGACCTCTTTCTATGCTCAGCGCACTACCGACGACGGCCAGGACGAGCTGCTGCCGATGTCGAACACCGCTGCCAACCTGCTCGGCACACGTTCGACGGCTAAAGTGTACATCGTTCCTGAGAAGGTGACCAACACCGAGGACGGCGCCACCTATGCCGTGAACCTCATCGGCGACTATGCCTTCGAGAACACAAGCGAGAACATCAAGGAAGTGGTGGTGAAGAGCAAGGTGGGCTACATCGGCTCTATGGCTTTCGTGACCAAGACGGAGACCGTCGACGGAAAGGTGAAGCCCGTATCCTCGACCATCGAGCAGGTGGTGTTCACAGCCAACGAGCCTGCCGAATGGATGAGCCGCCAGTACTTCGGTCTGTCGGAGGAGTTCAAGGAGTTCCTGCCTTCGCAGAAGATTTACGTGAAGAAGAGCAAGTGCGATGCCTACAAGACGGAATGGATAGACTTCACAGACCAGATAGACTACAAGATTCCGGGCATCTCCATCACAAAGAAATATGGCACCTTCTCGCGTGAGTTCGACGTCGACCTGTCGGAGTTCAAGAAGGAGACCGGAGCCGGCGACGTGCTTGCCTTCGCTGCTATGCTCGAGGGTCTGTGCCCAGGTGGCGGCGACTACGGCGAGAGCGAGTACCACGTACGCATGACATCGCTCGAGTCGGCAGGCTATGATGGCACTTACATCCCAGCCGGCACTGGCGTGCTGCTGAAATACTATGGCGGCGAGAAGACCGACGACGGCTTCTTCTACACCATCGGCGAGAGCGACGTGAACGTTGCTGCAGAGAGCGCAATGAAGGGTGTGACGATCAACGAGCAGCAGGTCGTTGACTCGGAGAATAACATCTACGTGATGTCGGGCGGCCTCTTCAAGGCCCTCAACGGCAAGACCGTCACGATGCCTCTCCACAAGGCATACCTGCAGCTGGAGAACTCTGAGCCGGGCGCTAAGCTCGTGTTCGACTTCGACGACAACGTGACAGGCATCGATACCATCGTCGACGGCTCGGAAGTAGTGGGCGACGGAAAGACTTACAACCTCCAGGGTGTGAGCGTCGGCGACACTACACGCAAGGGCGTCTACATCAAGAACGGAAAGAAATTCGTGGTGAAGTGATAGGCAAGACTCATTGAAAACAACAAACTCATAATATATAATAAAGAAATGAAAATACAAGAGAAATCATTATACGTAGCCCCCACCTCGGAGATTCTTTGCGCAAGGAGCGAGAACCTGATGATCGTAGCCAGTCCTGGTGTGGGCGGCGACTATGAAGAAGGCGATCCCATCGACTCGAAGGGCAACGAACCCGGGGAGGAAGAAGACATCTGGAAGCTCCACGATGTGAACCTTTGGGACTGACAGCCGGACAAAATTAAAGTCTTTTATATTATAATACTATTTAATAATTCCGTTGCAGGAGGTAGTCGCGAGACCACCTCCTGCTTCTTTTTCCGGCTTAGCCATAACCGGTCATCAGGACGAGGAAGGCGATATCAGAGTATGAGACAAGACCGCTCTAGGCACGAGAGGGAGGTGCGGGAAATGTGGCTGGCGGCAGTACATGGGCTTTGTACGCGGAGTAGATGAACGTTGTACTAAGAGTACATGGCCTTTGTACTCGGAGTACAAAAGCCATGTACTGTTGTCTGAACGCCCTGTAGCCTTCGGCTGATGGGGCTTTAGCCTGTGGCTAAGGGGCTTTTAGCCTTCGGCAGAAGACGCTTCAGCCTCGGTTTTCTCGTCGTCGATGAGCTGGAAGTCTTTCTTTCTGAGGACGAACGACTTGGTGAGATATTTCTCCTTCACGATGCTGTTGGAGGCGAGTTCCTCGGGGGTGCCCTGGAAGAGGATCTTTCCTTCGAAGAGAATATAGGCGCGGTCGGTGATGGTGAGCGTCTCGTCGACGTTGTGGTCGGTGATGAGTATTCCGATGTTCTTGTATTTCAGTCGCCACACGATGTGCTGTATGTCTTCCACGGCGATGGGGTCTACGCCTGCGAATGGTTCGTCGAGCATGATGAACTTCGGGTCGATGGCGAGGCATCGTGCTATCTCCGTGCGTCGTCGCTCGCCGCCGGAGAGCTGGTTGCCCTTGTTCTTGCGCACCTTCTCGAGGCGGAACTCGCGGATGAGCTGTTCGAGCTTCTCCATCTGATAGTCCTTCGGGCGGCCGGTCATCTCGAGCACAGAGAGGATGTTGTCTTCCACGCTCATGTTTCGGAACACCGATGCTTCCTGCGGCAGATAGCCGATACCGGCACGCGCATGCTTGTAGACAGGGTAGGCGGTTATCTCCTCGTCGTTGAGATAGGCGTGGCCTGCATTGGGCACTACGAGTCCCGTTGTCATGTAGAACGATGTTGTCTTTCCGGCTCCGTTGGGCCCGAGCAGCCCCACGATTTCTCCCTGGCGCACGTTGAACGACACGCCGTTGGCCACGGTGCGCTTGCCATAGATCTTCACAAGCCCGTCGGTGCGGAGCTCGGAGACGTCGACGGCATATCTGTCGGTGGTTGTATCCATTGAATAATTGTCTATTTGAAAGCAAAATTATGAAAAAAGGGCGTAACAACACTTATAAAAAGCAAAAACCAAAGCGATTATTATGTTTTTTTTTCATTTTTAACTACTTTTGCCGTTGGAAAGAGAAAACAACGCATAGCGAAGATAAAAAAGAGAAATATGCACAAAGGTAATATCGTCAGCAATGCCCTGACCACTTTCGGTCGGTACATCATACTGATGGGTCGCACGTTTGCCCGCCCCGAGAGGCTGCGCATGTTCTGGAAACAATACGTGAAGGAGATGTCGGCACTGGGAGTGGACTCCATCGGCATCGTACTGCTCATATCGTTTTTCATCGGAGCCGTGATATGCATACAGATGAAGGTGAACATCGAAAGCCCGTGGATGCCCCGCTGGACAGTGGGCTACACGACGCGCGAGATACTCCTGCTGGAGTTCTCCTCGTCGATAATGTGCCTGATATTGTCGGGAAAGGTGGGGTCGAACATCGCCTCCGAGCTGGGCACGATGAGAGTGACACAGCAGATAGACGCGCTCGAGATAATGGGCGTGAACTCAGCCTCCTACCTCATCCTTCCGAAGATCTGCGGCCTGCTCACCATCATGCCGTTCCTCGTCATCTTCTCCTCCGCCACAGGCATACTGGGCGCCTACGCCACGGCATGGGTGGGAGGAATACTCTCTGCCGACGACCTCACCGCAGGACTGCAGCACGCCTTCACATCGTGGTTCGTGTGGATGAGCATCATCAAGAGCATGTTCTTCGCCTTCATCATCGCAAGCGTGAGCTCCTTCTTCGGCTACACCGTCGAGGGAGGATCGGTGGAAGTGGGCAAGGCATCGACCGACGCAGTGGTGTGCTCAAGCGTTCTCATCCTCTTCTCCGACGTCTTCCTCACACAGCTGCTGAGCTGAGGAAAGGGCGTTAACAGGAGTTAGCGGGAGTTAATGAGAGTTAGCCGACTTCGTCGGCAGGAGTTAACGGACATTTGACCTTACGGGAGAATGGAGGTTATGGGAGTTAATGAGAGTTAGCAGGAGTTAGCCGACTGCGTCGGCGGGAGTTAACGGACATTTGACTTTATGGTGGAATGGAGTTAATGGGAGTTTATAGATGTGAGATTTGAATAATTGAAATAAAATATAAATACACAATGACGTCGCAATCGTTTAAAGATATTATTGCATGGCAAAAAGCACATGAATTCGTGCTTGAAGTTTATACCACATGCAAGTATTTCCCTGAATATGAACGTTTCGGACTATGTTCGCAATTTCAAAGAGCAGCAGTCTCAATTGCAGCAAACATTGCCGAGGGATATAGAAAGCTAAGCAAACCTGACAAGTTGAGATTCCTAAATATATCACAGGGAAGCTTGGAAGAATGCAGATACTACATATTACTTGCACACGATTTGAACTATATTGACACCACAGAGTATAATAAACTGAACGAGAAAATAGAAAAGACAAGTTGGCTTCTCAATGCCTATTCAAAAGGTATTATCGATAATAATGGAATAAAAGACTAATTTAACTCCAAAAGCAGAGAAATAGCCTTGCACATGTCCGTTAACTCCCGCCGACGAAGTCGGCTAACTCCCATTAACTCCCGCTAACTCCCCAGCTAAATAACAAACACAATGATCGAAGTAAAAAATCTATATAAATCGTTCGAAGACAAGGAAGTGCTTCACGACATCAACGCCGTGTTCAAAGACGGAACCACAAATCTCATCATCGGACAAAGCGGTTCGGGCAAGACCGTGCTCATGAAAAACCTCGTGGGACTGCTCGACCCCACGTCGGGCGAGGTGCTCTACGACGGTCGCAACTTCGTGGCAATGTCGAAGAAAGAAAAGGTACACATGCGTCGGGAAATGGGCATGATATTCCAGAACGCGGCCCTGTTCGACTCGATGTCGGTACTGGAGAACGTGATGTTCCCCCTCGACATGTTCTCCACAATGAACTACCGCGAACGGGTGAAACGAGCACAAGACTGTCTGGCACGCGTCAAGCTCGTCGACGCACAAAACAAATACCCCGGCGAACTATCAGGAGGAATGCAGAAACGCGTGGCAATAGCACGCGCCATCGTGCTCAATCCGAAATACCTCTTCTGCGACGAGCCGAACTCCGGCCTCGACCCGAAGACAAGCCTCGTAATCGACGAGCTGCTGTCGGGCATCACGAAGGATTTCAACACGACGACCATCATCAACACCCACGACATGAACTCCGTGATGGGCATCGGCGAGAATATCGTGTTCATCTACAAAGGCCGAGCCGACTGGACAGGCAACAGCAGCCAGATAATCTCATCCACAAACAAACATCTTAGCGATTTCATCTTCGCCAGCGACCTCCTGAAGAAAGTGAAGGAAGAGGAACAGCGCGAGATGGAAGCCCACGAATGACATAGCAGCCTTACAGACGAATCTCATCATAAGGGCACAGATGCTCCTCAGAACACAAAAAAGCCCTCTCTGCAACACGATTTACAGAGAGGGCTTTACTATTTATCCCTATTTACATAACCTTCGAAAGTAAGAGGATCTTTTTACTTCATCAGCCATACGCCGTCCTTTTCCGTCATCGGCACGAGTACCTCCTCGCTCGTACTGTCGCCATAGGCAAAGACGAGGAACACATTGCAGTCGGTAGTAATGCTGTCGAGCTTATAGTCGGACACCCTCACCTCGCGTATTCCGCGGTGCTCGTCCTGCTGTTGACCGACGAACATCCGGGCATTGTCTATCAGCTGCTGCCGATACTGCGGACGGAGGCTGTCCTTATGATAAGTTCCATCGACAAACTGCTCATACCGCCCCTCGAGCAGAGCATCGTAGTAGAGCTTTGCAGTGCGTGCAGCAAGCTCGCCCTGGTTATCGTTGCGACACCCTGCAACGAGCATCGCAGCAATGGCAACGACAATGACTAAAAAAGACTTTCTCATCCTATTTCTGACGTATGAAGATGTTTATCGGGCAGCCGTGCATAGGCCAGTTTTCCCTGATCTTGTTTTCAAGGAAGCGCTTGTAGGGTTCCTTGACATATTGAGGCAGATTTGCATAGAAGACGAACGACGGAATCTGCGTGTCCGGCAACTGTGCGCAATACTTTATCTTGATAAACTTGCCCTTGATGGATGGCGGCGGGAATGCCTCGATGAGCGGTAGCATCACGTCGTTGAGTTTAGTAGTTCCCACCCGCGACGTGCGGTTCAAATACACCTCCTTCGCTTTTTCAAGCACCTTGAAGATGCGCTGCTTGGTGAGCGCAGAGGCGAAGATGATCGGGAAGTCAACAAAGGGAGCCATTCTCTCGCGTATGGCATTCTCGAAGGTCTTTATGACTATCTGGTCCTTGTTGTCAACCAGATCCCATTTGTTCACAACCACCACGAGCGACTTGTTGTTCTTCTGTATGAGCTGGAAGATGTTCATGTCTTGCGCTTCGATGCCTCTGGTGGCGTCGATCATGAGTATGCATACGTCGCTGTTCTCAATGGCACGGATGCTGCGCATGACGCTATAGAACTCCAGGTCTTCGGTCACCTTGTTCTTGCGGCGTATGCCGGCTGTATCAACGAGATAGAAGTCGAATCCGAACTTATCGAACCGTGTGTAGATGCTGTCGCGTGTGGTGCCGGCGATGTCGGTCACTATGTGGCGCTCCTCGCCAATGAAGGCATTCACGAGGCTTGATTTTCCGGCGTTCGGACGTCCTACGACCGCAAAGCGGGGGATGCCTTCCTCTATCAGTTCGGCCTTTCCTTCGGGCAGACGCGACATCACCTCGTCGAGGAGGTCGCCGGTGCCTGACCCTGTAGCGGCACTGATGCAGATGGGTTCGCCAAGGCCCAGCTTGTAGAACTCTGCCGACATGTAGATATTCTCGTTGTTGTCGACCTTGTTCACTACGAGCAGCACGGGCAGCTTTGTGCGTCGGAGGATGCGGGCCACGTCCTCATCCCAGTCGGTGAGACCGTTTTGCCCGTCGACAAGGAAGAGCAGCAGGTCGGCCTCTTCGGTGGCCACAATTACCTGTTTGCGTATCTCCTCCTCGAACACATCGTCGCTGTTCACCACCCATCCGCCGGTGTCGACGACGGAGAACTCGCGTCCGTTCCAGTCGCATTTACCGTACTGACGGTCGCGGGTGGTGCCGGCAGTATCGCTGACAATGGCCTGGCGCGACTGCGTCAGACGATTGAAGAGTGTCGACTTGCCCACGTTGGGGCGTCCTACTATCGCTACTAAGTTTCCCATGTTATGGTTCCTCCTCTATTTATACTTGAAAAATGTCGGTAAAAAAATATCTCCTATTCGGGGTTGTAGCCGAAGCTGTCGAGCTCGCGCTTATTGCTCCGCCAGTCTTTGTCGACTTTCACGTATGTCTCGAGGAATATGCTTTTCCCGAAGAACTTCTCGAGTGCCTTTCTCGACTCCATGCCTACTTTCTTGAGTGCCACGCCCTGATGCCCGATGATGATTCCTTTCTGCGACTCCCGCTCCACGTAGATGATTGCCCGGATGTCTATCCGTTTGTCGCTTTCCTTGAAGCTTTCCACGCGCACCTCGACGGAATATGGTATTTCCTTGTCGTAGTAGAGCAGGATTTTCTCGCGTATTATCTCCGACACGAAGAAGCGTGCGGGCTTGTCGGTGAGCTGGTCTTTCCCAAAATATGGCGGGCTGTCGGGCAGGAGTTCTTTGATGCGGTTGAGGAGCATGTCTACTCCAAACTTATTCAGTGCCGATATCGGCAGTATCTCTGCTTTCGGTAGCAGTTTGTGCCAGCGTTCCACGAGCTGGCCGAGCAGTTCGGTGGGGTTGGCCGGTTTCTTCTTTTTCTCTTCGCCGCCGTCGCTCTTGCCGAGCTGATCGATCTTGTTTATCAGCAGCAGCACGGGCATGTCCATCTTCTGCACCTTCTCCAGGAAGTCCATGTTCTTCTCGGGATTCTCCACCACGTCGGTGACGTAGAGCAGCACGTCGGCATCGGCGAGGGCGCTCTCCGAGAAGGCGAGCATCGACTCCTGCAACTTGTAGTTGGGCTTCAGCACTCCCGGCGTGTCGCTGAAGACGATCTGCATGTCGTCTGTGTTGACTATTCCCATTATCCTGTGGCGCGTGGTCTGTGCCTTGAAGGTGGCGATGGATATTTTCTCGCCGACGAGTTGGTTCATCAGCGTCGACTTTCCTACGTTGGGATTACCTACGATATTTACGAATCCGGCTTTATGCATATCGGTTTTTATTAGTTATATAAACTGACAATTGACAACTGATAATCGCACATCGACGACATTTCAACCATCACAGACAGCTGAATGTCAATCACTGATTATCAATTGTCAATCAACAGATTAGTACGCCCACTTATAGAAGGAGGCTCCGTGTACGAATCCAGCTCCGAAGGCTGTGAAGACGATATTGTCGCCTTTCTTCAGTCGCGACTCGTGGTCCCAGAGGGCGAGGGGTATGGTGGCTGCGCTGGTGTTGCCGTAGCGCTCGATGTTGACCACCACTTTCTCCATGGGTATCTCTGCTCTCTTTGCCACTGCCTCGATTATTCTGACGTTGGCCTCGTGTGGGATGACCCAGTCGACATCGTCGGCGGTCAGGTTGTTCATGCGCATTATCTCGAGCACGTCGTCGCTCATTGCCGTGACGGCGAAGCGGAACACTGTGCGCCCTTCCTGATAGAGGTAGTGCAGACGATGGTCGATGGTGAAATGGCTTGCTGGACATACCGACCCTCCGGCTTTCAGGTGGAGGTATGGCAGTCCTTTTCCGTCGGTGCGGAAGAATGAGTTCTGCACTCCTATGCCTTCTTCTTCTGTCCCTTCCACGAGCACTGCTCCGGCTCCGTCGCCGAAGAGCACGCATGTGGCGCGGTCCTGATAGTCGACGAGCGACGACATCTTGTCGGCGCCGATGACCATTATCTTCTTATACCGGCCGCACTGTATCATCGAGGCGGCCACGTCTAAGGAGTAGAGAAATCCGCAGCAAGCGGCCGAGAAGTCGAACGCGAAGGCGTTCTTCAGTCCCAGCTTGCCCAGCACGATGCTTGCCGTTGAGGGGAACTTATAGTCGGGCGTGGTGGTGGTAACTATCAGAGCGTCGATGGTGTCGGGGTCAGTGCCAGTCTTCTGCAGCAGCTGCTTTGCTGCTTTGCGGGCCATGTAGCTCGTGCCGAGGCCTTCTTCTGTGAGAATGTGGCGCTCTTTTATTCCGACACGCGTCATAATCCACTCGTCGGTAGTGTCAACCATGCGCGACAACTCTTCGTTTGTCAGCACATAGTCGGGCACGTATCCGCCGACGCCTGTGATTATCGCATTGATTTTTCCCATCGCAGAGCTTATTCAGCCAGTTCTTTTTCGATAGCCACTTTACCGCGATAGTAGCCACATGTGGGGCATACGGTGTGATAAACATAGTAAGCGCCGCAGTTTGGACATACTGCCAGTGTTGGAGCTACAGCCTTGTCGTGAGTTCTGCGCTTGGCGGTACGGGTGTTCGATTGTCTTCTTTTAGGATGTGCCATGATTTTTTTGTTTGTTATTGAAGATTGAAGCCTGCAGACTGAAGGTGTCAGTCTGCTGCTGCGTCTCTCTTCCTTGTTAATACTTGTTTCGTTACGTTTTCAGGGAAATCAATTTTTCATTCTTCGATTTTCAATCCCTTCAGTTTTGCCCAGCGCGGGTCGATGTCCTGCTCCTCATCGCTGCTTCGGGCAGCTGTCCTCTCGCCGTCGGAATCGGCGATGTACTCGCGGGTGAGTGCGGTCATGGCAACGTTGCACTTACCAGTCTCATGCACGTGCCTGATGGGTATGCTAAGGGCTATCGATTCGTAGACGTACCACGCCATGTCGAGCATTCCTTCGTTCTCGTCGATGGTGATGATATCGCCGTCTTCGCCCGGCTCTTTACCGAGTCTGACGACAAGGCTCCCGCTGCCCTCCACGGGCTGGTCCATGTCGTCCAGACAAATGTCGCACGGCAACACCAGCGTGCCGCAGAAGTCATAGTCGGCTCTGAAGCTACTGCCAACAGCCGACACCTTCAGCGTCACATCAACGTCGCCGCGACTGACTTCGGTCGCCCCGACGGACTTGAAAAAATCGTCTGTGAGATGCACTTCGCGCTCGTCGGCAACACTGCCCATCTGCAGCAGATCGAACCTCAATTCATCGAGACTACTCATATCGGGCTGCAAAGTTACAACATTTTTTTCATTTAGAGCGAATAAAAATTTATATTTTTTTGACTTACATGGTTTTTAACCTCAAAAACGTCGTATTGCTCCCGATGTCATCAAATGCAAGCGGCTCTCCTTCCTTAGCCGGACGGCGGCACTATCAAAGCCGGATAGCAACGCTATCAAAGCCGGATAGCGGCTCTATCAAAGCCGGATAGCGGCACTATCAAGGCCGGATAGCAACGCTATCAAAACCCGACACTATACCATCTATAGCATCTATATAATCTATACAAAGAAAATAGCTTTTGCTGTAGCTGTGTGGCAAAAGCTATTTTTTCAGTTCGATGCGGAAGGTAGTGCCTTTGCCTACCTCGCTCTGCTTCACGTATATCTTTCCCCGGTGGTATTCCTCTACGATGCGTTTGGCCAGCGAGAGGCCGAGTCCCCATCCGCGCTTCTTGGTGGTGAAGCCGGGTTTGAACACGTTGTCGATGTCTTTCTTCTTGATGCCTTTTCCGGTGTCGGCCACCTCAATGGCGACGCGGTCGGGGGTTTCCGTCATGTCGATGGTGATGATGCCCGATCCTCCCATCGCGTCGACGGCGTTCTTGCAGAGGTTCTCAATCACCCACTCGAAGAGCGAGGCGTTGATCTTCACGATTATGTCGTCGGGGGGCATGTGGCAGATCATCTTCACCTGCTGCGATGTGCGGCGGTCCATGTATTCCACGACGTGCTGCATCACGCCGTTCAGGCTTGTGGGCACAGGCTCTGGCAGCGACCCTATCTTCGAGAATCGTTCGGCGATGAGCTGCAGGCGCTTCACGTCTTTGTCCATCTCAGGTATGAGTTCGTCGTCGGGATAGTTCTCCTTCAGTATCTCCGTCCATGCCATGAGGCTCGAGATGGGGGTTCCGAGCTGGTGCGCCGTTTCTTTCGAAAGGCCCACCCACACCTTATTCTGCTCGGCTCGCTTCGATGTCAGCAGTGCGAAGATAGCCACGACGACGAAGATCATCACTACGCCGAGCGAGACGTAGGGATAGACATTCAGGCGCTTTATCATGACCGACTCGTCGTAGCACACGTCGATGTAGTCGGCATTGGTGCTGTCGTCGAGCTCGATACGTATAAACCGGTTGTCGTCCTTCATCTTCTCAGCAAGGCTGGAGAGATATGCGAGCGTGTCAGCGGCCTTTATCTCCACGTTGCGGAACGTCTGCACGTGGCCGGCTTTGTCGGTCACCACCACAGGAATGGTGTTGTTCTCGTCGATGACGGTGAGCACAAGATTGAGGTCGGTAGTCTCGTCGGCATTGTTCAGCGAGCGCATAGCCTCGGCCCACACACCCATCTTGTTGCGCTCTTCTATCGACAGATCGCGGACAAGATAGTGCGACACGAGCAACGAGGCGACTGCGATAATCACCGCTGCCACCACGAGCAGAATCTTCACCTGTCGAATCCTGTCTGTCCACTGCATACTGAATAAACGAGCCATGGTGGTGATTTATTGTGTCAGCAGATGTTAAGTTTATCGAAGTGAGTACTTCTATCTATTATGCTCTATGCACTATTAACTATGCCCTCAGTGCTCTCATGGCGTTGAGCACGGCCAAGACGGTGACGCCGACATCGGCAAATACTGCCATCCACATGGTGGCGAGGCCGAAGGTGGCAAGGATGAGGACTGCTACTTTCACGCCGATGGCAAACCACACATTTTGCTTTGCGATGCCGAGAGTGCGGCGTGCGATGCGTATGGCGAGGGCTATCTTCGAGGGGTGGTCGTCCATGATCACCACGTCGGCTGCCTCTATCGCTGCGTCGCTGCCAAGGCCTCCCATGGCTATTCCTACATCGGCGCGGGCAAGCACGGGAGCATCGTTGATGCCGTCGCCCACGAATGCCAGATACTGCCCTTCGCGCTCTTCGCCTATCAGACGTTCGACATGGTCGACCTTGTCGCCCGGCAGCAGTTCGGCATGATACTCCGAGAGTCCGAGTCGCTTTGCCACATCGGCACCGACTGCCTCGCGATCGCCGGTGAGCATGACGGTACGGCTCACTCCCAGCCCACTCAATGCTGCAACAGCCTCGGCGCTATCGTCCTTCACGCGGTCGCCGACTACGATATGACCTGCATACACGCCATTGATAGCCACATGGATGATCGTGCCCACACGGTCGCAGTCTTTCCACTGCGCCCCTACAGCGGCCATCATCTTCTCGTTGCCCACGCACACCACGTCATCGCCTACGCGCGCCTTCACGCCCTGTCCGGCCACCTCTTCCACGTCGCTCACGCGGCAGCCGTCGACGGCTTCGTCGGGGAACGCATCGCGAAGGGCGGCACCGATGGGGTGTGTGGAGAAATGCTCCACATGGGCGGCGAGGTGAAGCAGGTGGCGCTCGTCGCAGCTCTCGGGATGGACGGCCTCAACAGCAAACTGTCCGCGAGTGAGCGTGCCGGTCTTGTCGAACACGACGGTGTCTACCTTCGAGAGCACGTCCATATAGTTGGCGCCCTTTATCAGGATTCCCTTGCGCGACGCTCCTCCGATGCCACCGAAGAACGTCAGGGGCACGCTGAGCACCAGGGCACACGGGCAGGAGATGACGAGGAACATCAGTGCGCGGTAGAGCCACGTGGGGAACGCCTCTCCGAACGAGCCGGAGAACAGCGGCGGCAGCAGGGCCAAGGCTATAGCAGCAAACACCACCACGGGGGTATATACACGGGCAAAACGGGTGATGAAGGCTTCGCTCTTCGACTTATTGTCGGAGGCATGCTCCACAAGGTCTATTATCTTCGAGACGGTGCTCTCGCCGAACACCTTCGTAGTGCGCACGCGGATAACACCGGAGATGTTTACGCATCCGCTCATCACCTCGTCGCCCACGCCCACCTCGCGCGGCAGCGTCTCGCCCGTCAGTGCCACGGTGTTGAGGGCTGTACTGCCCTCCTCCACCACTCCGTCGAGAGGAATCTTCTCGCCTGGGCGCACGACGATGGTCTCGCCCACCGCCACCTCGCCGGGAGCGACGCTCTGCTCCTCGCCGTCGCGCACCACGCAGGCCACGTCGGGACGGATGTCCATCAGATGGGCGATGCTCTCGCGGCTCCTGCCCTCGGCATAGCCTTCAAACATCTCGCCGACCTGGAAGAACAGCATCACGAACACCGCCTCGGGGAACTGCGTCTCAGCCCCGGGGAGGAATCCGATGAGCAGCGCCCCGATGGTGGCTATCGACATGAGGAAATGCTCGTTGAACGCATCGCCATGGCTTATTCCTTCCCACGCCTCCTTCAGCGTGTCGAAGCCCACTATCAGATAGGGCACGAGATAAATGGCGAGCAGCTGCCATGTGGGCCGCGACAACGTTTTCTCCGCCACCACACAGGCGATGAGGAGTACCGTGGCCACGGCAATCTTCAGCAGCTGCGAGCGCAGGCCGCCATGCTCGTGGTCGTGGGCGTGATGATGCTCATGATGGCAGCAATGGCCGTCGTGAGAGTGATTGTGATGATGTTCGTGATGGCAGCAGTGGCCGCCGTGACCGTGATCGTGATGCTCAGAAGAGCAATGATCGTCGTGATGATCGTGTGACATATCGTTTTGTTTTTTGCTTCGCCCCTATGAAAACAGGTGCTACTTTATAGTTTTAAATTCTTTTCTCGCTGCAAAATTACGAAGAAAAAAGTGCAACTCGGTTGCAAACACGCCCTTGCCGCCAACATTGCAACCCAGTTGCAAGACCGCCGTCAGACGGTCCTGGCTTCAGTACATGGGCTTTGTACTCGGAGTACATAAGCGTCCGACTGCGAGTACATGGGCTTTGTACTCGGAGTACATGGGCCTTGTACTGCCGACAGCCCCTATCTCATGCTTCATGAAAGCAATCGGGCGGCGCTCCCTCTGATGTGGAGCACCGCCCGATGAAAACCTATATTAGTGCAACGCTATCCCCCGAAGAGGGACTTTGCTGACTCAAACCTGTTTATCTGTTAATTTGTTAACCTGTTTATCTGCTTAATAGTCGCTGTTCTGAACAATCTCTGGGTTAGCGTCGATTTCATACTGCGGGATTGGTGGCAGAGCATACTTCGACTCGCGGTTGTATGAGCGAGCGCGCTGTGTGAGCACATCGTGCCATCCGCGGTCGTCCTCACTGGTATAGCGAGTGATGGTCTCACCACGGCGGAGAGCGTCGAACCAACGCTGTCCCTCGCCCACGAGCTCCTTGCGGCGCTCGATGTAGATGCGGTCGGCAGTGACAGTAGCAGCACTTACCTGCTTCGACTCGTCAGAGGTACGGTTCTTGATAATCTCGTTCAGATACTTGGCAGCCTTGTCCTTGTTGCCAGTGTTGAACGCTGCCTCGGCAGCGCTGAGAACGACTTCAGAGAAGCGAAGCATAGGAACGTTCTGATACTGTACAACTCCGCCAATAGCCGGAATCTTGTTGAGGAACACTCGGGCGGTACCGAATCCAGCCTTAGCATTACTACCATTTGCAGGCAGGAATACATTGTTGCGAATATCATTAGGATCAGAAGCCAGCATATCAGAGAATGCTTTCGATGCCACCAAGTCGCCATATCCGGAGCCATTGGCACCTCCGTTCTCACAATACAGATATGCTATACCTTCGCGGTCGGTCCAGTCACTGGATCCTGTGATACCAATCTCAAATATTATCTCATTCATATGAGCAGCATCATTCTTGTCCCATGCCTTAACATACTGGCTTTGAGTCCAAGTCTTATACGGAGAACTGCTTATAACATCTTCGGCCGTTGACAATGCTTTGGCATTGTCGCCCATAGTCAGATACACACGTGTGAGAAGAGCTTCAGCAGCCCACTTGTTGACATATCCCGGTGTGGGATCTTCTGCAAGAGCGCCTGAAGATATTGCCTCGGTGAGGTCTTTCACCACCTGAGCATAGTTCTCAGCTACAGTAGAACGTGGCAGCTTAGCTTCAGCATCGATGAGCTCTGTAGAGAACGGCACACCAAGTGAAGCGCCACCATCCTGTGTATATGGCTTACCATAGATGCGTGCGAGGTCGAACAGGGCGTATGCACGGAGCACCTTAGCCTCGTTCTTCATCTGTGCGATATCATCGGCAGCCTCCTCGAAGTCTTCCAGTTCGCTATCTTCGACAGCAATAATGTGGTTTGCACGGCTGATGACGATATACGGACTTTCCCATACTGCGTTAGAAACGCCGAACTGATCGGCAGTGGTGTATATGCGATAGTAGTAGAAAGATGCACGGTTAGAACCGTTTATTTTGTTGTACTGCATATCCTCTCCACTTACCTCGCCATAGACGAACATGTTGGCACCATAGTAGTCTGTGAAACTCGATGTACCTTTGAATGCGGTGTACATACCTACATAGGCAGCCGCAAGATCACTGCTCTTCTTAATAGCCGTCTCGGCATTTACGCCAGTAGAAGGCTGTTCCTCTTCGAGCCAATCGTTGCCACAAGAGCTGAGTCCCAGCACGAATGCGGCACAGAGGACGGTCTTAAAAATATAACTGTAATATTTCATAATCTTATTATTCTTAGTGGTTCAACGATTAAAATCCTAATTCAATACCGAACGTGAATGTGCGGAGCGCAGGAGTCTCGAATGTGCATGCTCCATGTACCGGCATCTCTGGATCTACGAAGAGGTCTTTCGACTTGAAGGTGAGCAGGTTGCTTGCCGAGAAGTAAGCACGAGCCTTGCTCACACCGATTCTCGATGTCCACTGGCGCGGAGCTGTGAAACCTACTGTGAGGTTCTTCACACGCAGGTAGTCGGCAGGCATGAGCCAGCGTGAAGAGGCAATTCTGTCGCTACCATACTGGAACTTAGGCTGTGTGCATTGTGTATCGCCAGGACCTGTCCACATCTTGTCGATGTCGTAGTAGGAAGGAACGGCTCCATAATAGAGGTACGCACCTCCGTTGCAGTGCTGCCATGTAGCCCAGTCGTAAGCGTCGGCACCGAGCGAGAAGGTCATCGTGAAGCTGAAGTCGATGAACTTCCAGCGGATGTTGTTTGACAGACCGCCTTCAATCACTGGCTCGTGATTGCCCACGATCACCTTGTTGGCCTCGCCTGAATCTATTGTAGTAGCACGTTCTTTTCCAGGTTTAGCATCAGGATCGTTGATGTAGTAGCTCTCCTGTCCTGTCTCTGGGTCTACTCCTGCATACTCATAGAGGTAGTACGACCAGTAGGTCTCACCCACGCGGTGAATCATTGGTCCATCGATGATCTCTTCCATCTCTCCGTCGAGCTTGGCAACTTTGTTGTGGTTGTGACCGAAGTTGAGTTGTGTGGTCCACTCGAAGTCTGGCTTCTGGATGTTTACAGAGTTGATTGTCACCTCAATACCAGTGTTCTTCAGTGAGCCCACATTCTGTGCAGCTGCGATAATCGGGTTGCCATCATCGTCAGTTGAATAATAACCGGGCACTGCCGAGATGGGCAGGTCGTAGATAAGGTCTTTCGTCGTGCGGGTGTAGAAGTCGATGCCGAAGGTGAGCCGGTTCCAGAAGGTGAGGTCGAGACCGACGTTGAATGCGTGGTTCTTCTCCCACTTCAGGTTTGGATTACCTACACCGATGATGGCCATACCTGACGAGCCGTTGTACATCACACCGTAGCGGTAGAGGTTCATGTAGCCGTAGTAGCCTGAAGGCTGTGTACCGTTGACACCGTAGCTGATGCGCAGCTTACCGTCGGTCAGGGTATTCTTGATGCCTTCCATGAAGCTCTCGCCTGTGAATCGCCATGCTCCGCTCACCGACCAGAAGTCGCCCCAGCGGTTCTCCTTGGCAAGGCGCGATGTGCCGTCGCGACGATAGCTCAGTCCGGCGTAGTACTTGTTGTCGTAGTTGTAGTTCAGGCGTCCGATAAACGATGTCATGCGATAACCGCTCTTCGATGTCTCAGAATCAGTTTCACCGGCATTAGCAATTTCGTAGAGTTCGCCAGGATAATCCAAACCACTCATATATTCGCTTATGAAATTGAAATCTTCAGTCTCGAATCCTGCCAGAGCGTCGATGTTATGATTGCCGAAGCTCTTGATATATGTGAGCTGAGTCTGAGTATTCAACTGAGAGAAACGTGAACCAAAACGCTGCAGGAGACCGCCGTAGTTCGAAGCATTGTTTGAATACTTATCCCAAAGCACATCCTCAGAATTCGACGAGAAGTCGTAAGACACTTTCTCAGAGATGTTCAGGTTGTCCCATATATTATATGTGAGCTGCAGGGTGTTCATCATACGATTAATACGAGTGCGATCACTGCTGTGCAGATATTCATACAGCGGGTTCACGCCCGTGAAACCAATTTCTCTGTTGAACGAACCATCTTCAAAGAAGGGCACGTCGCTCGGGCTCTGGAAGAAGGCATAGTTGGCTATCGTTCCGTCGAATGAGGTTTTTTCGTTTGCAAGGCTCTGGTTCACCTTCGAGAACATTGTCGACAGGCGAACTGTAAAGCGTCCAAACTTATGCGACACGTTGGCATTGCCCGTGAAGCGCTCCATTCCTTGATTGGTCAGGATACCGTCTTGCTTAACATAAGATATTGACGAGTAGAACTGTGTGTTGTCAGATCCTCCGTTGACGCTCACCTGATAGTTCTGGTGGTGTCCGGTCTTGAAGAGCAGGTCTTTCCAGTTGGTGTAGCCACCCTCGGGAATTGGCGCGAAGGCATCGATGTTCTCCAGTGCGAACTCTCTTGCCACGTCGGCAGGAGCGCCCTCGCCATACATGAGGTAGTTCTCAAGACCTTTGATAAGCAGGTTGCGGCGTTCGTCACCACTGAGCTGTGGACGATAGTCGACAGCAGCGTTAGAGAATCCCCAGTCGCTGCGGAACTCAACATTGGTCTTACCCTTCTTACCACTCTTTGTGGTGATGACGATCACACCGTTTGCAGCACGTGATCCATAAAGAGAAGCAGCGGCAGCGTCCTTGATGACTGTCATCGACTCGATGTCGTTTGAGTTGAGTGTAGAAAGCGAGTTAGTGCCAGCATCGTTGTATCCACCTGCTCCGACCGGGTTGATGTCACCGCTGACCATTGGCACACCGTCGATGACGATGAGCGGGTCGTTACCGGCATTAATAGAACCCATACCACGGATACGAATGCTACTGACAGCACCCGGCGCACCCGATGTGGTCGAAATAGACACTCCCGGCACTCCACCGGCGAGCTTGTCCTCAAGGCTCACCGTCGGCACGTCGGAAAGGGCCTCCGTGTTGATGGTGGCAGCAGCACCGGTGAATGATGATTTCTTCACATTACCATAACCCGTCACAATCACCTCGTCGAGGTCGTTGCTGTCGTCGCGAAGAACGACACGCAGGTTCTTTCTGGCAATCACCTCTATTGGCTGCATGCCAAGGTAAGAAATGCGAAGAACATTCTTCCCTTCCGGACAGGTAATGGTGAACTGTCCGTCGACATCGGTCACTGTGCCTACATTACTGGCGCCGACCACTTGCACGGTGGCACCGATAACAGGCTCGTTGCCGTCTTCAGACACAACTGTTCCATTAACCGTTGTCTGCGCAAACGCTCCGCCCAATACCAGGAAGAGGCTCGCAAGAAGCATAGTTAACTTTTTCTCCATAAAAACATCTTTTTAAATTAAAACACTTAATAATTGCAAAACAATATTTACGACTGCAAATTTATGCAAGTTTGACACTTTTCACAAACTTTTTGTGTTAAAACAATAGATAGTCTTGATTTAAATCAACAAAAAGTAAGGAAATGAGCAAAAATATTTACAAAATATCAACAAAAACACTCAAAAAAGATGCAAAAAATAAGAAAATGATGTCTTTATTCTATTTTTTTAATCATATAATATCACTTTTTCACATTTTTCTTACTAACTTCGCAGCAACAAACAAATAAAACCGCTATGAACGATAACGACAACATCAAGAAAGAGCCGCAGATGGCCATAACGCCCGAGGTGGCACACGGAGTATATTCCAACATCTCGCTCATCACACACTCCAACACCGAGTTTATCATCGACTTCGCACGCATGCTCCCAGGACTCATCCGTCCCGAGGTGGCAAGCCGCATCATCCTCACACCGGAGAACTGCAAACGACTGCTCTTCGCACTGCAGGACAACATCAACATCTACGAGAGCCACTTCGGACCCATACGCGTTGACATGCCCGTGAAACAGACCATCTCGCCGTTCGGCAACGACAAAGGCGAAGCATAGGGAAACATAACCGCCCGGATAACACACTGATTATCAAGCAAAGAAAAAGGGTCTCCAAGCCACCAGCTTAGAGACCCTTTCTTCATTCCAGACAATGACATGACAATTGGCACGTACTTCTACAGCCACCTATGAAAAGACACGCCGCCAGTATCAAAGCCAGATACCGCCAGTATCAAGCACAGATACCACTACTATCAAAGCCAGATACCAACACTATCAAAGCCAGATACCAACACTATCAAAGCCAGATACCACCACTATCAAGCACAGATAGTCGGACCAGCATAATCTATCGGCAACGACAAACAAAAAAAGAGGGGACCATGCCTAAGCACGGTCCCCTCCGTTTATTATCAGATAAAGACTTAGTTGTCTTCCATCGGTTCTTCGCCGTCGACAAAGTCGAGCACATTTTTCTTGTTGGCTTCCATGCGCTCATACTCTTCCTTCGATCCAACGATGAGCTTCTCCCACTGGCGCAGACCTGTTCCTGCCGGGATGAGGTGACCGCAGATGACGTTCTCCTTCATTCCCTCGAGATAGTCCACCTTTCCGCGGATGGCAGCATCGTTGAGCACCTTCTGTGTCTCCTGGAACGAGGCGGCCGACATGAAGCTCTTCGTCTGCAGAGCTGCACGCGTGATACCCTGAAGAATCTGGGTAGACGTTGCCGGCACGGCATCGCGCACCTTCACCGTACGGAGGTCGCGGCGCTTCAGATTGGAGTTCTCGTCGCGCAGCTTGCGAGCCGTAACGATCTGTCCTGGCTTCATCGACTCGGAGTCGCCGGCATCGATGACAACCTTCTTGCCCCAGATGCGATCGTTCTCCTCGGCAAAGTCGAGCTTGTCGACGAGTTCCTCCTCGAGGAACGTGGTGTCGCCGGGATCGTTGATTTTCACCTTGCGCATCATCTGTCGAACGATGATCTCGAAGTGCTTGTCGTTGATCTTCACACCCTGGAGACGGTAGACGTCCTGCACCTCATTGACGATATACTCCTGCACAGCCGTCGGGCCTTTGATGTCGAGGATATCGTTTGGCGTGATAACACCGTCTGACAGCGGAGTGCCGGCGCGTACGGCGTCGTGCTCCTGAACAAGGATCTGCTTGGAGAGCGACACGAGGTACTTGCGCTGCTCGCCTGTACGAGAGGTAACGATAATCTCGCGGTTTCCACGCTTCACCTTACCCATTGTCACCTCACCGTCGATTTCGCTCACGATAGCGGGGTTGGACGGGTTGCGAGCCTCGAAGAGCTCTGTGACACGTGGCAGACCACCGGTGATGTCGCCTGCGCCGCCAACGGCACGTGGTATCTTCACAAGCGTGGCACCCGACTGTATCTTGGCACCGTCCTCTACAACAACGTGTCCGCCTACGGGGAAGTTGTATGTACCGATGACGTTGCCGCTCTTGTCGAGCACGTCGCAGGTCGGTACGAGCGAACGGTCGCGGGAGTCGGTGATGATCTTCTCGGTGAGTCCGGTCGTGTCGTCGGTCTCTGCCTTGTAGGTAGATCCTTCGACAACGTCCTTGAAGCGGAGCTTACCGGCATACTCACTGACGATAACGGCATTGAATGGGTCCCAACGTGCGATGAGATTACCCTTCTTCACCTTGTCACCCGGCTTGAAATAGAGCGACGAACCGTAAGGAACGTTCATCTTCGACAATACAATGTTAGTATTTACGTCGACGAAGCTGATTTCTGCCAGACGGCTTACTACCATCAGACACTTGACAGCGTCCTTGCCCTCGCCTTCTACGTATGGCACTGTGCGCAGATCCTCAAACTCGATGCGCGAGTCGTTCTTTGCAACGATCGACGCATTTGCAGCTGCATTACCTGCCACACCACCGGCGTGGAACGTACGGAGAGTGAGCTGCGTACCTGGTTCACCGATTGCCTGGGCTGCGATGACGCCTACTGCCTCTCCCATCTGCACCATGCGGCTCGTTGCGAGGTTGCGGCCGTAGCACTTCATGCAGACGCCTTTCTTACTCTCGCAAGTGAGCACCGAACGGATTTCTATGCTCTCGATCGGCGACTCATCGATGACCTTGGCCTTGTCCTCGGTGATTTCCTCACCGGCATAGACGATAACTTCGCCTGTAGACGGGTTGATAACGTCGTGGACAGACACACGACCGAGTATGCGCTCGTAGAGAGTGGAGATGACTTCTTCGCCGCTCTTCAGTGCCGAGCACTGGAGTCCGCGGAGCGTTCCGCAGTCTTCTTCGGTGATGATAACGTCGTGGGATACATCTACAAGACGACGAGTCAGGTAACCGGCGTCGGCCGTCTTCATAGCGGTATCTGCAAGACCCTTACGTGCACCGTGAGAAGAGATGAAGTATTCGAGCACCGACATTCCTTCCTTAAAGTTGGAAAGGATAGGATTCTCAATGATCTGAGCACCCTCGGCACCTGCCTTCTGCGGCTTTGCCATAAGTCCGCGCATACCGGAGAGCTGCTTGATCTGGTCGCGTGATCCACGAGCACCAGAGTCGAGCATCATGTAGACGGCATTGAAGCCCTGGTCGGCCTCGGTCATCTGCTTCATGAGAACGTCGCCGAGCTCGTTGTTCACGTGGGTCCATGTGTCGATGACCTGGTTGTAACGCTCGGTATCGGTGATGAATCCCATGTTATAGTTGTTGGTGATCTCCTCAACTTCGCGGTTACCACGCTCAACAATCTCTTCCTTCTCTGGCGGGATGATGATGTCGTCGAGGTTGAACGACAGTCCTGCCACATACGACATGCGGTAGCCGAGGTTCTTGATACCGTCGAGGAACTCGCATGCACGAGCCATACCTACGGTCTTGATCACATCGGCGATGATACCGCGAAGGGTCTTCTTAGAAATGATATCGTTGAAGAATCCCACTTCCTCAGGAATAATGCCATTGACGATCACACGGCCTACGGATGTCTCCACGATGTGGCGAACAGGCTTGCCGTCGACAACATCGTCGACAAGGACATTCACATTGGCATGGAGGTCACACTTGCCTTCATTGTTGGCAATGATTGCCTCCTCCGGACCGTAGAATGTCAGTCCTTCGCCTTTTGCACCCGGACGGATCTTCGTGATATAATAGAGTCCGAGCACCATGTCCTGAGAAGGAACAGTGATAGGAGCTCCATTTGCAGGATTCAGGATATTGTGGCTCTGGAGCATCAGAATCTGTGCCTCGAGGATAGCCTCGTTGCTCAACGGGAGGTGGACAGCCATCTGGTCGCCATCGAAGTCGGCATTGAACGCCGTACATGCCAATGGATGGAGCTGGATTGCCTTACCCTCGATGAGCTTGGGCTGGAAGGCCTGGATACCGAGACGGTGAAGCGTCGGAGCACGGTTGAGGAGCACAGGATGACCTTTCATCACGTTCTCGAGAATGTCCCAGATCACCGGCTCGCGGCGATCGACGATGCGCTTGGCACTCTTAACGGTCTTCACGATTCCACGCTCAATGAGCTTACGAATGATGAATGGCTTGTAGAGCTCGGCAGCCATGAGCTTTGGCAGACCGCACTCACCCATCTTCAGCTCTGGACCGACAACGATGACCGAACGGGCTGAATAGTCGACGCGCTTACCGAGAAGATTCTGACGGAAACGTCCCTGCTTACCCTTCAGTGAGTCGGACAACGACTTGAGCGGACGATTGCTCTCGCTCTTGACGGCAGAACTCTTGCGTGAGTTGTCGAACAGGCTGTCGACCGCCTCCTGGAGCATACGCTTTTCATTACGGAGGATGACCTCAGGAGCCTTGATCTCGACAAGTCTCTTCAGACGGTTGTTTCTGATGATCACTCTCCTGTAGAGGTCGTTGAGGTCGGAAGTAGCAAAGCGTCCACCATCGAGTGGAACAAGCGGACGAAGCTCTGGCGGAATGACAGGAATGATCTTCATAACCATCCACTCCGGATGGTTCACCTCCTTCGAGCTGCGGAATGCCTCCACAACCTGCAGGCGCTTCAGAGCCTCTGTCTTACGCTGTTGGCTCGAGTCGTTGTTTGCCTGGTCGCGAAGTTCGTACGACAGAGCATCGGTATCTACTGATGCAAGCAGATCGTAGATAGCCTCAGCACCCATCTTTGCAATAAACTTATCGGGGTTGGAATCCTCAAGACGAGCATTGTCTTCGGGGAGGAATTTCTCTGTGAGATTAATGTATTCCTCCTCTGTGAGAAGATCGTATTTTCTGCATACACCTTCTTCTATACCACGCTCGTCGTCTTTTTCCTTAGGAGCGAGAACACCTGGATTAATGACCACATACTTCTCATAGTAGATGATGGAATCCAGCTTCTTTGTGGGAAGTCCGAGCAGATATCCTATCTTGTTGGGAAGAGACCTGAAATACCAGATGTGGGCAACGGGCACTACCAGTTCAATGTGTCCGGAACGCTCGCGGCGCACCTTCTTCTCTGTCACCTCTACTCCACAACGGTCGCAGACGATACCCTTATAACGGATACGCTTATACTTGCCGCATCCGCACTCATAGTCTTTGGTTGGACCGAAGATACGCTCGCAGAACAATCCGTCTCGCTCGGGCTTGTACGTGCGATAATTGATCGTCTCTGGCTTGGTAACTTCGCCAAACGAATTCTCGAGGATCTCCTCCGGAGATGCCAGACTGATGGTTATCTTTGAGAAGTTGTTCTTAACTTTTATATCTTTCTTAAAAGCCATATCTATAAAATTCTTTATTCTAATTAATCCAGTTTGACACTCAATCCAAGTCCACGCAATTCGTGCAGAAGCACGTTGAGCGACTCTGGAATACCAGGAGTAGGCATAGGATCGCCTTTCACGATGGCCTCATAGGCCTTGCTGCGACCCACTGTATCGTCAGACTTAATTGTCAGGATCTCCTGCAGGACATGGCTTGCGCCGAATGCCTCAAGAGCCCAGACCTCCATCTCTCCAAAACGCTGACCGCCGAACTGAGCCTTACCGCCCAATGGCTGCTGAGTGATAAGAGAGTATGGACCAATACTACGAGCATGCATCTTGTCTTCCACCATGTGGCCGAGCTTGAGGAAGTAGGTGACGCCTACCGTTGCCGGCTGGTCGAAGCGCTCACCGGTCTCACCATCATAAAGATGTGTAGAGCAGAGGTGAGGCAGCCCTGCCTTTTCTGTCCATTCAGACAGGTCGTCGAGCTTGGCACCGTCGAAGATTGGGGTAGCGAACTTGACGCCAAGACGTCTGCCGGCTGCACCGAGGATGGCTTCAAATATCTGGCCAAGATTCATACGTGACGGCACACCGAGCGGGTTGAGCACGAGGTCGACAGGACGACCATCCTCAAGGAACGGCATGTCTTCCATACGTACGACCTTAGAAACAATACCTTTGTTTCCGTGACGACCTGCGAGCTTGTCACCGACACCGATCTTACGCTTCTTAGCAACATAGACCTTGGCCATCTGCTGTATGCCGGATGGCAACTCGTCGCCAATAGAAATCGCAAACTTGCGGCGCTTCATCTCTGCATCAAGAACCTTATACTTGTGCATATAGTTCATGATAAGCTGACGAATCATAGAGTTTACATGCTCATCGTCGGTCCATGCATTAGACTCGATATCATCATATCTCAGGTTCTTAAATATTGCTATCGTCGTCTCGTTGCCCTTGACAAACTTGAATCCCTTGTTGATGACTTCTGTTCCCGACGAATCCTTCACTCCCTGACAGATCTTACCGTCGGTAAGTGTCTGCAACTTGTCGACAAGGATGTCCATGAGGTCGTTGTTCTTGGCCTCGTATTCTTCGTCAAGTTTCTGGAGCACAATCTTATCGCGCTTTTTCGACTCGTTGGTCTTTACGGCACGAGAGAAGAGCTTCTTGTCGATAATGACGCCGCTGAGCGATGGATTTGCCTTCAAAGAGGTATCCTTCACATCACCGGCCTTGTCGCCGAAGATGGCACGGAGCAGTTTCTCCTCTGGCGAAGGATCGCTTTCTCCCTTTGGAGATATCTTACCAATAAGGATGTCGCCTGGCTCTACACGTGCACCGATGCGGATTATACCGTTGTCGTCGAGATCCTTTGTGGCTTCTTCGCTTACGTTTGGAATATCAGACGTGAATTCCTCCATTCCGCGCTTTGTCTCACGAACTTCAAGCTCAAGTTCCTCTACATGGACTGATGTAAGGATATCGTCGCGGACAAGACGTTCGCTAAGCACAATGGCATCCTCATAGTTGTAACCCTTCCATGGCATATAAGCCACAAGGAGGTTGCGACCGAGAGCAAGCTCGCCGTTTTCAGTAGCATAGCCTTCGGTGAGGATGTCGCCTTTCTTCACATGTTGACCTTTGTCGCATATAGGACGCAGGTCGATGGTCATGTTCTGGTTCGTACGGCGGAATTTCGGTATTCGATATTCCTTAAGTGCTGGCTCGAAGCTCACGAATTCCTCATCGTCTGTACGATCATAAAGAATTCGAATTGTTGTAGAGTCGACATATTCAATGACGCCATCTGCCTCGGCAACGATCATTGTACGTGAGTCTTCACACACCTGCTTCTCAAGTCCTGTACCCACTATAGGTGCATCGTTGTGAAGCAGAGGAACAGCCTGGCGCATCATGTTGCAGCCCATCAGCGCACGGTGACCGTCGTCATGCTCAAGGAACGGGATAAGTGCAGCCGAAACAGATGCTATCTGCTGCGGAGACACATCGATAAGATCAACATTCTCTGGTGCCACAACTGGATAATCTGCATCCTGACGGCACTTCACATAGGTGCGGATGAACGAGCCGTTTTTCTTCAAAGGCGCATTTCCCTGACCGATAATCTTATCGGCTTCTTCCTCTGCAGTGAGGTAGACAACGTCCTTATTGTCCATATCGACAACAGCATTCTTCACCTTGCGGTATGGTGTCTCTATGAAACCGAGGTCGTTGATTTTTGCATATACACAAAGCGAGGAGATAAGTCCGATATTCGGACCTTCAGGGCTCTCAATCGGGCAAAGACGGCCATAGTGGGTATAGTGAACGTCACGGACCTCAAAACCGGCTCTTTCACGCGACAGGCCTCCAGGACCAAGAGCCGAGAGACGGCGCTTGTGGGTGACCTCAGCAAGTGGATTGGTCTGGTCCATGAACTGCGACAGTGGATTGGTACCGAAGAACGAATTGATTACACTCGACATGGTCTTTGCGTTGATCAAATCGGTCGGAGTGAACACTTCATTGTCACGCACATTCATTCTTTCTCTGATGGTACGGCTCATACGGGCAAGACCAATAGAGAACTGATTGGCAAGTTGTTCGCCTACTGTGCGAACACGGCGGTTTGACAGATGGTCGATGTCGTCTACCGTTGCATTCGAATTGACAAGCTTTATAAGATACTTGATAATCTCTACGATATCATCACGTGTCAAGACGCGGATATCGAGGCTTGTATCAAGACTCAATTTCTTGTTAATACGATAACGGCCAACATCGCCGAGATCGTATCTCTTCTCTGAGAAGAACAGATTGTTGAATACTTCCTTTGCACTATTATCATCGGCTGGCTCTGCATTACGGAGCTGGCGATAGATATAGTTGACAGCATCCTTTTCCGAATTGCTCGGGTCTTTTGCCAATGTGTTGAATATGATGCCAAACTTACTTGTCGCCTCGGCATCCTTATGCAACAGGATTGTCTTAGAATCGCTGTCGAGAATCTGAAGGATATTCTCTTCAGTGAGTTCTGTCTCACGCTCGAGAATAATGTCCTGACGATCGATGGTGATAACTTCGCCTGTATCTTCATCGACGAAATCCTCCGGCCACGACTTGATAACACGAGCTGCAACCTTGCGGCCGATTGCTGCCTTAAGATTTCTCTTATTGACCTTTATCTCCTCAGCAAGGTCGAACAGTCGGAGGATATCCTTGTCCGACTCGTATCCCATAGCACGGAGCAGAGTGGTTACCGGCAACTTCTTCTTACGGTCGATGTAAGCATACATCACATTGTTTATGTCGGTAGAGAACTCTATCCACGATCCCTTGAACGGAATAATACGTGCAGAATAAAGGATAGTTCCGTTGGCATGCTGTCCCTGTGAGAAGAATACGCCTGGCGAGCGGTGCAGCTGCGACACCACGACGCGCTCGGCACCATTGATAATGAATGTTCCATTATCGGTCATGTACGGTATTGTACCAAGGAACACGTCCGTTGTCTGATCGTCGAAATCGGTGTGGTCAGGATCGGTACAATAAAGCTTCAATTTTGCCTTCAGGGGAACGCTGTACGTAAGGCCACGCTCAAGACACTCCTCAATAGTATAGCGAGGCGGGTCGATATAGTAGTCCTTAAACTCCAATACAAAGTTATTGCGTGTATCCGTAATAGGGAAATTGTCGGCAAAGACTTTGTACAGTCCGTCTTTCTTACGTTCCTCGGGAGGGGTGTCGAGTTGCAAGAAATCTCTGAACGACTTCAGCTGTACATCCAAGAAATCCGGATAAGGCATCGGATTGTGTACGCTTGCAAAATTTACTCTGTTATCAACAATTTTTGTCATATAAGAATTTTTAATTGGTCACGGCGATTGTGCGCCAAAGACTAATTTATCAACAAAAGACACAAAATGGTTAGGAATCGCCTACTTGGCAAGTCCTAACCATGTTTCCTATAAGTAGAAAGATTCCCGGGCGCATAGTCCCGCGAATCTTCCGTAGCGTGTATCAAGATTACTTGAGCTCTACCTTTGCACCAGCCTCTTCGATGGCCTTCTTAAGGTTCTCAGCCTCTTCCTTAGAGAGACCTTCCTTGATTGTTGCAGGAGCACCGTCAACGAGATCCTTAGCCTCTTTCAGACCAAGACCGCAAGCCTCCTTAACAGCCTTAACCACCTGGAGCTTTGTTGCACCTACCTCAGCGAGAACAACATCGAAAGATGTCTTTTCCTCAGCCTCAGCAGCAGCGCCACCAGCAGCAGGAGCAGCTACAGCAACGGCTGCAGCAGCAGGCTCAATACCATACTCGTCCTTCAGGACTGTTGCCAACTCATTTACTTCTTTCACTGTGAGGTTAACCAACTCCTCAGCAATAGCTTTAATATCTGCCATTTTTATTAATGATTTTAATTGTTTTTAAATTTGAATTTCTTTTCGCTTATTGATTACGCTCAGCGATAGCGTCGAGCAGTCCGTGAATCTTACCGCCGGCATTAAGGCCAGAGATAACGTTCTTGATTGGCGACTGCAGCAGAGCAACAACATCTGCGATGAGCTCGTTCTTGCTCTTGATAGAAGCGAGTTCTTCCAGCTTGTCAGCACCTACGAAGAAGCTTTCCTCTGCATATGCGCCTTTCAATGCGGGAATACCCTGCTTAGTATAGTCCTTGAGCAACTTTGCGGGAACGTTAGCTGTCTTTGTGAACATAACAGCTGTGCTTCCTTTAAGGATTCCATAAAGTGGCTCAAAATCGATATCAGATGCTTCGAATGCCTTGTGGAGAAGAGTATTCTTCACAACGACCATCTTTATTTCGTTCTTGAAGCATTTACGACGAAGATCGCTTGTAGCACCTGCATTCAGTCCGGTAACGTCTACCAGATAGAAATGAGGATACTCCTTCAGCTTCTCACCAAGTTCGGTGATTATAGTATCTTTTACTTCTTTTCTCATTTTACAAAACTTTTAGAGTTACTCAACTGATTTTGGATCAACCTTGATACCCTTACTCATTGTGCTTGAGATAAAGATACTCTTGATGTATGTACCTTTAGCGGCTGCGGGCTTAAGCTTAATAACGGTAGCGATGAACTCTTTAGCGTTTCCGAACAGTTGCTCGGGAGTCATGTTCACCTTACCAATTGAAGTATGAATGATACCAGCCTTGTCGACTTTGAAATCAATCTTACCCTGCTTAATTTCTTTCACTGCCTTGGCAACGTCCATTGTCACAGTGCCGCTCTTTGGGTTTGGCATGAGTCCACGTGGACCAAGGATACGTCCGAGAGGACCTATCTTACCCATGCAAGAAGGCATAGTGATAATAACATCAACATCAGTCCAACCACCTTTTATCTTCTCAACATATTCGTCAAGACCTACATAATCAGCGCCAGCTGCCTTAGCAGCTTCTTCCTGATCCGGTGTGCAGAGACACAGCACTCGGGTAACCTTGCCTGTTCCATTTGGAAGTGACACAACGCCACGAACCATCTGGTTTGCCTTACGGGGGTCTACACCCAAGCGCACATCAATATCTACAGATGCCTCAAACTTGGTAGTGGTGATTTCCTTTACCAGTTCTGTGGCTTCTTTCAATGTGTATGCCTTCCCTGCTTCAACCTTTTCAGCTACTGATTTTTGATTTTTTGTCAGTTTACCCATTTTCTTAATTGAAGTTATAAATTATTTACCAGGGAAGTCCCCTTTTACAGTTATACCCATACTGCGAGCAGTACCTGCAACAAGTTTCATAGCGCTCTCTACGGTGAAGCAGTTAAGATCGTTCATCTTATCTTCTGCGATTGCTCTTACCTGGTCCCATGTCACCGAAGCGACTTTCTGACGGTTAGGCTGAGCTGATCCGCTCTTCACTTTGGCTGCCTCTTTCAGCTGTACAGCTGCGGGAGGAGTCTTGATAACGAAAGAGTATGACTTGTCGGCATAATAAGTGATAACAACAGGAAGGATCTTACCTGCTTTATCCTGGGTACGGGCGTTGAACTCTTTGCAGAATCCCATGATATTGATACCCTTCGAACCGAGAGCCGGTCCTACCGGGGGAGAAGGATTCGCAGCGCCACCCTTAATCTGTAATTTGATTAATCCAGCAACTTCTTTAGCCATTTTTGTTAATATTAAAAATTGATTTTTATAAAAAGAGCGGATAGTATCCGTAACAATGACTATCCTTCTTTTTCAACTTGCATAAAACTAAGTTCTAAGGCCGTTTTACGACCGAAGATCTTGACCATTACCTTCAGTTTGTGCTTGTCGGTATTAACCTCTTCAATCACTCCGCTGAAGCCACTGAACGGACCATCCGTCACCTTCACGGTTTCGTTGACAACATATGGGATGTTTACAGCATCCGTCATCTCGTCTTCTTCTGCCGTTCCGAGCATACGGTTGATGTCAGCCTGAGGTACTGGCGAAGGATTATCCAATCCGCCAAGGAATCCAAGGACGTTTGGCATGAAACGCAGGGTATGAGCCACGTCGCCTATCAGTCTTGCCTCGATAAACACGTAACCGGCAAGGCGAACTTTCTCCTTTACCACACGTTTACCGTTGCGTAAGGAAGCTTGTTTCTCCATAGGTATCAATACCTGAGAAACATTAGACTGAAGCAGCGTGTTGTGCTTCATTTCAGCTTCGATGTATTCTTTCACCTTAGCCTCTTTTCCGCTAACAGCACGCAGCACGTACCAACTCATTCCTGTTGTCTCTGCCATTTCCTAAACTCTTTAGCCTGGATAAACCATACTCATTACCCACCTGAACAACGAATCCATTGCGAATACCACAAGTGCAATGACAAGGGAAGCAGAAATAACAACCACTGCACTGTGAGTTAATTCAGCACGTGTCGGCCAAGTAGTCTTATGCGCAAGCTCGTCATAGCAAGCCTTGCAATAATCTACTACTGTCTTAAAAATCTTCTTAACTTTCTTAAACATAGTATGTCTGAATTTGCACGGGAAGTAAGACTCGAACTCACGACCCTCGGTTTTGGAGACCGATGCTCTACCAACTGAGCTATTCCCGTAAAAAATTCCCGCGGCCCACGGCAGCGGGAATCCGTATTATTGTGATTTAGAGAATTAGTCCTCGTAAACCTCTGTGATCTGGCCAGATCCAACGGTACGACCACCCTCACGGATAGCGAAGCGCAGACCTACGTTCAGAGCAACAGCGTAGATAAGTTCAACCTGAATCTCAACGTTATCACCAGGCATAACCATTTCAACGCCTTCTGGAAGAGTGATCTCACCTGTGCAGTCCATTGTGCGGAGGTAGAACTGTGGACGATACTTGTTTCCGAATGGAGTGTGACGGCCACCTTCTTCTTTCTTCAGCACGTAGATAGAAGCCTTGAAGCGCTTGAGGGGCTTGATGACACCCGGGTGGGTGTTAACCATACCGCGCTTAACCTCGTTCT
>JAFUVV010000058.1 GCA_017477435.1 Prevotella sp. | reverse complement strand
TTTATATTTTATCGGCTGCCATAGGGAAAGTACTCTTTGAGAGGAAACCCTTAGGCGAGCTATTTGTTAAACCAAAACATCCTCAGAATGACTCCGATAATGGTCAGCTGACCTTATGGAAAAATTTCTTTGGACAGTAGTTCTTTAACTTCGTTGATTTTTGTCGCGACTCGGCCGAGAGTAAGCTCTCTGCTCTCGCTGCTTCAAAAATTCAACTTTCAACTTTCAATTTTCAACTTTCAACTCGTTTGTCCGACACTTATCTTACCATCTCCGCCCCTGCCGAGGGCTACTATAGCGAAAAGCGCAGCAAGTTTCTCGCCTTCGTCCACCATGTGGAGACGCCTGAGGAGGTGAAGCAGATTGTGGCGCGCTACCGAGGGCAGTACTACGATGCGCGCCACGTGTGCTATGCCTACGTGCTTGGTCCCGAGCGCCTCGACTTCCGCGCCAACGACGACGGCGAGCCGAGTTCCACTGCCGGCCGACCCATCCTCGGGCAGATAAACAGCCACGGGCTCACCGACGTGCTCATCGTTGTTGTGCGCTACTACGGCGGCGTCAACCTCGGCACGAGTGGGCTCATCGTGGCCTACCGCCAGGCAGCTGCCGACGCCATCAGTCACGCCAGGGTGGAGGAGCGGCTGGTGGAGGAGGTGATAGACTACGAGTTTCCCTACGAGATGATGAACTCCGTGATGCGCATCGTGAAAGACATGAGTCCCCGCATTGTCTCCCAGACCTTCGATGCCACCTGCCACATTCGCCTTGCCATCCGCCGAAGCCTCGCCTCCCAAATGCGCGAGCGGCTGAAGAAGGCGTCTTTCGAATAGAAGATAGTACTTTTAATTGATTTTTTAGTGCAGGACAAAAAAGCATCCTGTTCCATTTGAGATTGTATATAAGGCTTTGTACTGTCAGTATCACATTCGTGTACTTTTAGTACAAAGCCTTTGTACTGGCAATACATGACTTTTGTACTGAGTCAGAAAAATTGTCTGAAATCATACTAACACGTTTTTGTTGTATTTTTGTTGTATTTAAAAACTCAAATAAAAGTTTTCCCGATTTTAGTTGCATATTAAAAATTTATTCGTAACTTTGCACCCGCAAACGGAAAAATCAGGAAGGTTGGCAGAGTGATCGATCGCGCTGGACTCGAAATCCGGTATACCCTTATGGGTATCGGGGGTTTGAATCCCTCACCTTCCGCAGAAAGAAGAGGGTGTGTCAAATTTGACACACCCTCTTCTTCTTTAAATATTTATGTTAGAAAATAACTTGTGTGCGCACGCGTGAAAAAGCGTGCTTGGTTAAATAATTTTGGAAAATTAGTTGTTTTCCGTTATCTCATTGACGATATATTTGTCACCATCTTTGAGGCAATAATCTGCCTTTGCCTTCTCAGCTTCTTGCAAAGTCTCGTATCTGTCATAAATAATTCCGGTTTGCTTGTTGATGATGACAAAGCGGTAATCTTCTCTGCTTTTGCGAAGAATCCTTTTCTGGGTATCTTCGTATGGGTTCTTTTGCTGTTTTTTCTTTTTTTCCCACTCTTTGTCTTTCTTAATTGCAAAAGTAAATGCGATTACGAATATGGGCAGCAAGAGCCATGAAGTGTTGTTAAAGAATATTGCTGCGAGTGCGATGGCGAAAAGCCAAAAACCGAGTGTAAGCATAATTGGATATAGGTTTAGCGTGTTTGGCAAAATAATTTCGTTAAATTAGTTGTTTTCCTTCATCGCATGCTTCTCCGAGTTTCACGTTTTCCTCGTTTATCTCGAATATAGTGTATGTGTTCATGTCTGTGGCCTTGATGGCTCCAGAGCCGACGAGTAGGTAGTAGCTGTCAAGAAACTGCTGTGCCTTTTCTCTTGTCTCGTATGCAGCTCTGATTTCTCCGCTCCTTTCATCTTGCAAGACAAAATGCAGGTTGTTGTCCCGTATATATTTCCCGTTCATGATTTCCCATTTCCTTCTCTTTGCGGTGAGTCTATATTTTTTGTCGTGTATCGCGGCGAGGAGGAATAAAATGAAGAGAATGGGCAGCAAGAACCACGAAGTGCTGTTAAAGAATATTGCTGCGAGTGCGATGACAAAGAGTAATATACCGAGTGTAAGCATAATTGTTATAGGTTTGATGTGTTTGCAAAAATAGTTATTTATTTGAAAGCGGCAAAATATTTCATTGCATTTTCACTTAGGCTCTCCATGCCGCAACAGATATAGCGCTCTGTCATGGCTGTGTCGGTGTGTCCTGCGAGCTTTGAGACCAAAAGGAGGTCGCGGCAGCGCAGATATAGGTTCGTGCAGAAACTGCGGCGTGAGGTGTGCGACGACACCGCCTCGTACTTCTTCCCCGTCCAGAACTGCCCGCGGGTGTAGAGCTGTATAGTCTGGTCGATGTCGCAGAGGTTGCAGATGCGGCGGATAGTGTCGTTAAAGGTCGTGTCGGCAACGGTACGGAGGTGTGCGCCTGCAAAGGGGTGGCTGTCGCCAAACAGTATTTCCAGGGCAATAGACGAAAGCGGGAGTTCTACCTTGATATGCGTCTTCTTCGATACGTAGGCGAGATTGCCGGTGGCGGTGACGTTGGCAGAAGTGCTTCATGCAATGTTTTCATACTTCGGCCTCCTTTCCGCAAATCTCGTCCTTGTGGCAGTGCCACCACTGTGCGGCCTTCGCCTCTATCGCGAAGATTTCGTCCATTTGCTCGTTACACGTGGCCTGTACCCATTTGATTTCGTCTTTCCATCCTGATATGAGGACGAAAAAGTCGGTGCAGCCCTTCACCCACTCGGCGTGTATGTGGTTGGCCATGGCCCTGCCCAAAAGCAAATCGAACTCGCTTTCGTTTTTGGCTGTCACCACTTGCGACACTACGTGTGGGTAGTCGTTCTGTGTTATGAGCCACGTCTCGCCCATGCCTTCGACACCCCGCATTTCTGCGGTGAACTGTTCGCGGTCGATGTGCTGGGGCTCGTTGCCCTTGTTGATGGTTCGCGGAAATAATACCGCGTCGGTTGATAGTTTCATAGTTGCAAAGATAGCTAGTTATCCTTTTTCCAGCGCATCTTTTGTAGGAAATCTTTCGAAGAGCTTGGCGACGCCCCTCTCCTCGCTGTATGTCTGTATATACCGCAACATGTGGAATGCGAGATGTTTTTGGTTTTTTTATTTGAGAGGAAGTATGGCATTGCCGCCTATGACTACCGGTGGGGTTATACGAGTTGCCAGATAGAATTGATGATTATGGACCAGCCTATTATCAGCAGTGGCATGCCGAAGAAGAAAAAGGCTATGAGGGCGGAAATGGATGAGCTTTCCGATGCGTGGTATGAAAAGTGTCGTGGTCGTATTGTTGTTGGTAAGAAAGTGGACTTGAATGAGTTTTTGCGGGGTTAGCTGGTATTATCAAGGAGTTATGGCCATAGGTCGTTTTAGGCCAACCATTAAATTTTATCGAGCCATTCAGGTTTATAAATACCAATGATTACCCCTGCGATTGCGCATATCAAGAACAACCAGATAGTGAATTCATTAGCGAAGAGGATGCAAAATGTCACAATCCAAAGAAATTTTACGAATCCATCCATAAGTATACATTTTTCTCTACAAAGATACAAATTATTTATTAGCGGCTGTAATAATTTATAATAATTAACATTCAGGATATGGCGGACACACGTAAGTTATGGTTTGAGATGGGTGTTAGAGACGAGGTTGCCTCTGCACTTGCGAAGAATATAAAGACTGCGGAGAAGTTGCATGATAACCTTCCGCAGGAAGAAAGAGCAGCCTTGGGGGTTGCTCTTTTTATATTAAAATATTTTGTTTTTTGTCGTAAAAAGATTATTTTTGCAAAGATAAATAAAGAGTTTAACTTTTATACATCATGAGAATACATTTCAGCCGTTTTTGTTTTTTGTCGTTGTTTATTTGCTTGCAAGGCGTTGCCTATGCACAGGGTGATAATAGCCATCTGCCTGAGTCGTTGCACAAGCCTGTGCGTCAGCTGTTCAGCCTGTCCGACGTGCGTGTGACAGACCATAAGATGCTCTCTCTGCAGGACCTCGACCACAAGTATCTGCTCGCCCTCGACGTAGACAAGCTGTTGTCGTGGTTTCGCAAGGAGGCTGGCGTGTCGCAACGGGGCGTGGAGCCTTATCCTTTCTGGGAGTCGGAGGACTTGTTTGGCGGCGGGCCTCTCTCGGGACATATCATGGGCTTCTGGCTGTCGTCGATGGCGATGATGTATGAGTCGACGGGCGACGGGAATATCATACCGAAGGTGAAAAAGGCCCTCGACGGGCTCCGCGAGTGTCAGCTGGCCGACGGCGAGGGGTTTATTGGAGCTCAGCCGAACGTGAAATCGGTCTTTGCCGAGGTGGCAAAGGGCAACTTCAAGACTACCAACCCGCTGATAAACAAGACGTGGGAGCCGGTGTATGTGATGAATAAGACGATGCTCGGGTTGTATGATGTTTATCGTACTTTCAATATCGAGCTTGCCAAGACGATTCTTGTAGACCTTGCCAGCTGGTTTGGCACGAAGATAATCGATGTGCTCGACCATGAGCAGATGCAGCGTCTGCTCGTGTGTGAACATGGAAGCATAAACGAGTCGTATGTAGACGTGTATACCCTCACTGGCGACAAGCGTTTTCTCGAATGGGCAAAGCGTCTTAACGATGAGGACATGTGGGTGCCTGCCGCAGAGGGACGCGACGTGCTGCAGGGATGGCATGCTAACACTCAGATACCGAAGTTCACGGGGTTTGAGCGAGTGTATAACTTCACCGACAACGTCAAGTTCCGCCGCGCGGCAAGGTTCTTCTGGCAGACGGTGGTCGATCAGCACACGTGGGCCAATGGTGGAAACAGCACGGGCGAGCATTTCTTCCCGACGAGCGAGTTTGAGAAGCGGCTGACGAATGCCGGTGGGCCGGAGAGCTGCAATTCGGTGAATATGATGCGACTGACCGAGGCTCTCTATCAGGACGACGGCGGAATGAAGTATATCGACTATTATGAGCGACTGCTCCTGAATCATATCCTTGCCAACTACGACCCTGAAGAGGGTATGTGCGTGTATTACACATCAATGAGGCCTGCGTCGTATAAGATCTATTGCACTCCGTTTGAGAGTTTCTGGTGTTGCACGGGCACGGGCATTCAGGCTCCGGCGAAGTTCGGGAAGATGATTTATTCGCACAATGCCGATTCGCTATTCGTGAACATGTACACGTCATCGACACTAAAATGGAGGGAAAAGGGTCTTTCGCTGAGGATGACGACCGACTTTCCGAAAGATAATACCGTTAAGCTGATTGTTGATGGGCTCGACCGTAGTAAGCGTATGTCGGTTGCTCTTCGTTGTCCCTGGTGGAGTGAGGGAATCGACGTGAAAGTTAATGGCAAGAAGGTTGACGTGGCCAAGAAGATGAACGACGGATATGTGGTCGTCAGTCGCAAGTGGCGTCGTGGCGATCAGGTGGAAGTGGAGCTTCATCCAGAGCTACGTGCCGAGGTCGTGAAAGGCGGCTCGGAGTATTATGCCTTCATGTATGGTCCAGTGTTGCTCGGCGTGCGAATTGTTGACGATAAGCTGACGATGAACGATTATCGTCAGGCCCGCCGGACGGTGCAAAGGGGGCTGGCTCCATTGGAGATGGCTCCTGAGATTATCCGCGACGTGGATAAGGTGATCAGCAATATGGAGCGTTGCGACTCTGATGGTGTGCTGCGCTTCCGTGTGCCTGAGAGTTGTGCTTCGAAGGAGTTCTTCCTCGAGCCATACAATGATATTCACTTCAGCCGGTATGCTATCTATCTGCATCTGATGGGGAAGTAGTCTCCCGACCCTTGGCTTCATCCCGTGGAGAAATTGTCTCCCGCTCTTTGTCCTCTTTCTTGAAGAATTCCATTACGTTCTTGTCGGCTTCGATGTAGCCGATGATGTATCGTCGCATGGTGATTTCGGGCGACGAGTGCCCCATCATCCTTGCGATGGTGGAGGGATGGGCGTTGCGCAGGAAGAGGTTTGTGGCAAACGAGCGACGGCCCGTGTGGGATGAGACGAACTGCCATTTCGGCCTGTCGCTCAGTCGGCGTTTACGCTCTGGGGATGGCCCGGTGACTCACGTCAGGGGGCGTCTCTCGGCAGACACGATGTTTCTTAAAATGACGGCTTCTGTTAAGCCCGGGGTTAATAATTATCTTTGTAGACGATCAAGCGGTCGAACCTTTTCTTCTGATTTGTTTATGTAGAATGTTTTTTATGTTTTCGTAGTATGGGGGGCGTTCTTTTATTCCTCGTCGACGAGTCCTGCGTTGATCCACTGGGTGGTGAGAGCCTTGGCGTCGGTCAGGGCAGTGTCGTAGTCAACTTCGTATTCGTCGGTGAGCAGCTGAGCCAGGTCGTCGGCAGTGAAGTTCTTGTCGACAACCTTCTCCCAGAGATAGGCCGAACTCTCGTTCATGCTGATGATGTTGCTGAAGTCGATGTTCTCTTTTCCTTCTGCAACCACGATGTTCTCTCCGCATATCGAGCGGAGGAAGAAGCCTTTCTTTATTTTCATTTTTCTTATTCTTTTTGATTTGATATCGATTCTATTATATTGTCCCGAAGAGGGGAATCCAGATCCGCCTGTAGAAGGCGAGCAGATAGCGCCTGACGGGCCTGAGTCTCATCCACACAAACGAATACGTTTTCCATTTTCTACTGCTGACGAGGTCGGGAGTCTTTCTTCCTTTTCTGTAGAAGCCTACGACCGCGGCTCTGATGTCGTCGGTCTTGCACGCCTCTGTCCTCAGGTTGCCGTCGCCGAGGAGTGTAACGTCGTCGCCGTCGATCTTCACAATGCGGTGGAGAACATATTTGCCTTTTGCGATTTCGGCGAGCACCGGGTCGCCGACTTTTATATTCTCTGCCTTTCGAAGCAGCGCCTTGTCGCGGTCGTTCTCGAGGAAGGGACGCATGCTGTAGCCACGCAAGCGGATTGTAACGCTGTGACCTTCGTCGACCATCCGAGTCACTTCAGGCAGGAGTACGGCGTTGGGGAATAGCACCTCTCTTATGTCAGTTCTCTCTTCCAAAGCGGTATTGTCTCTTTTCTTATTTGCTTATTGCGTTGTGACAAACGATTGCCGAATCCCTGTCAGGCAGGCAGTGGAGCGTGTAGATGGGTGTGCGCTCGATGATCTTCGTCACAGTGTCGCACACGCTTCGGAGTATTCCCACGTCCCATTTCATCGCTGAGCATGCCGGCAGTACCGAGGCGAAGGCGTCGACAGGTGAGAGTTTCTCTATGGTGTTCTCCTTTGCGCGATCGATTCTTGTTATTGCTCCCAGCGGGGCTTTCGTGTTTCGATAGCACGGAGTCTTCCCGCTCCACGGGCTTCCGTAGATGAATACATCGTCGCCGATGACCCTGATTATGGGATTGTCGTCGTTCATCAGGTCGCAGTCGGGGATGTTTCTGAGCCACATGCTCACCTGTGTGCTCTTCCCTGTTCCGCTTTTTGCGATGAAGGCGTAGCCGTGTTTAGCGTGTCTAACGAGCGAGGCATGTATCATCACCGTGTCGAGATGGCTTGTTGCAAACGCATATACGAGCATCAGGGCATTGTTCATTCCGAATACTCTCATGCCCACGTTGCCGTTGAGGGCACATCTGCAAGAAGAAAAGTCTTCGTTGCATATAAGCAGGCAGCAGTCGCGTCCACCGGTGTCTTTGATTATGTATTGATAGCCTCCGCCGTTTATCTCGTCGACGATAGTCTCGCCGTTGCCGGTGTCGAAGGCTCTTATTCGCTGACGTTGTTCCTTCGGCACGGGCTTTATTCTGTCGTCGACGGTGAGGGTGAACAACGGCTTGCTTTCATCATCGCCGGCTTTGAAGTTTTGAAAAGAAGGCAACAACGAGATTACCTCCGGCTTGCTGCTGGCGGCATCTTGCTCGTAATCGTTGTCGTCGACGACTCTTATCGTGTGTTCAGCAACGTTGAATGTATATTTACGTCCGTTTTTTGTCACGATTGCGGGATATTCTCAACGTCGGGTCGGATACCTTTTCTCATTTCTTTATTGGCTTTCTTCTGGGCTTTCTTGGCCTCTTTTGCCTTCTTGCGGTCCTCCTTCAGCGTGCCGCTGTCGTTCTTTATGTCTTGTTCGTTGGGGATGATGCGATCATATCTGAAGTCGGTAGCGGCGATGTATTTCACATCGTACCCGTACTTCGGATTGGTGAATCTCTTTCTTGTCTTTATGAATTTCTTCTCAATGTCTTTCTGCTTGTCGGCATAGAAGGTCACGGCTGTGATGTCGTTCTTCCCTTGTGCCCGCATGTGGTCCTTCAGTTGGTAGGAGTAGTTTTCGCGGCTATAAAGGAAACCGTTCTTTTCCACCCATACTGAGTCAACTTTCTGAATGTCTGTTATATATACGGTGGAGTCGTTGAACGATATAGCCACCCCGTAGAGGTATACTGTCTTGTAGCTGCCGGCATAGGCTGCAAATGAGGTGGCAAGCAGTGTAAATATAAAAATTAGCCTTCTCATATTCTTTTTTTAGTTTTCTATTTTCATTTTTCTCATTCTTCTCAGTGCTTTGTCTCTTATCTGCCTTGCCCTTTCGCGTTTTATGCCCAGGCGCTCAGCTATTTGTGCGAGGGTGGCGGGCTCTTCTCCTATTCCGAAATAGGCTTTTATCACAGCCTGCTCTCTTTCGTAGAGCACGATGATGGCCTCTTCTATCTGACGTCGGACAACATTCCGTGTCATAGTTTCTTCAGAGGATACTACCGTCTTGTCTTCTATCACGTCGCTGAGTGTAGTCGACTGTCTGTGGGTCAGCGGTGCATCGGCAGAGAGCAGTCGCGACCTCATCTTTATCGACTCGCCGACGGTTTTCTCGTTTATGCCGGTCGCTTCGGCAATCTCGCCTATACTTGGTTTTCTTCCGAGCGTCTGCTCTAAGGCGATTCTTGCGCGGTTCACCTTTGCGGCCACCTTCGACTGCTTGTCGGATAGTTTTGCAGGATAGCCGTGTGCGGCAAGTGCTTGTCGCATAGCGTGGTGAATGCGGCGGGCTGTCTGCTCTTTCGTCTCATCGGCCTTCGCCTCGGCCAGAGCCAGATGTCCCTCGCCGATCAAGTCGTCGAGATCGAGCCCTTTGCCAGCGTATCGCCGTGCTATCTGCGACACGAGTTGGAGTTTTTCCTCCAATTGCGGATTCTTTGTTTCTTCTTTCACAATGGCAAAATTACGCGTTTTCCCTCTTCTGTGCAAATTTATAGGAATTTATTTGTTGTATGACACATACAATTTGATTTTTTTGATGATAGCTTTATAAATGTGTTTTGCCGTATAAATACCAATGTAAGTTAAACCAATATCGCAAAATAATGTTAAATGTTAAACTTTATTATTAACAAAGGTTTTTTTTTTTTTTATATTATTAACTTTATCTATATTTGCAAGTGGAATGCAGGACCTACGATTTATGACCTTTTTGATATAGTGATACAAAAAGAATTTTTAGTATGTTGATCCTAAGATACTGAACCAATTAAGGTTCATTTTCATCAAATTTTAGGTTTTGGTATGCACCTGCCGGGAGGCAGGTGCTGCTTTTTTTTAAGGACCATTAAAGTCGCATCGTAAAAGTCTTGCATTCACTGCTTGCAGATAGAATTATCATTTCTTTGGGTTCTTCGTCGAATATTCCAAAGATTGCGCTGCCGCTTCCGCTCATTTGTGCATATAGTGCTCCGGCGTTATAGAGGGCTTCTTTTATGCTTCTGAGCTCGATATGCTTACTGAAAACGGGCTCTTCAAAGTCGTTTCTGAGCCTTTCTTTCCACTCTTCAAGACGCATTCCCACCACCTCGCGGCAGCATATTTCAGGTTTTCTCGGGCGGAGCATTTCATAAGCCTCACGGGTGGAGACGGCTATGTCGGGCTTTACGACGATGATTGTCTTTCCTTTCAGCTCGGCGATGGGCGAGGGCAGGGGAGTGAAGATGTTGCCTATGCCTGTGGCAAAGACAGGCTCTGCTTCTACAAAGAACGGGCAGTCGGCTCCCAAGCGCGATGCGTAGCTCTGAAGTAGGTTCTTATTTATTTTGAGCCCGAACATTTCGTTTATGATGAGCAACGTCGTCGTAGCGTCCGACGACCCACCTCCCAGTCCTGCCTGTGATGGAATCTGTTTGCGGAGCCTTATCCTGACAGGTGGAAGAGTGAAGTCGGCAGCCAGCATTCGATAGGCTTTCACCACGAGGTTGTCGTCGTCGGGGCAGTCCACTTCGTCGCCTTCGATGATAAGCTCGTAGGACTTCTCTCTGCTTGAGCCGCCTACAATCTCTTCCACTTCGAGTTCGTCGAAGAGTGGAATGGGGTAGAACACCGTCTCGAGATCGTGGTATCCGTCGGGGCGACGCGCCACTATGTTGAGCCCCAGGTTTATTTTTGCGCAAGCTAACTTCTTCATCCTTAAGACATTCTCTTGATCTTTTCAACGAAAGCATCAATCACTGCTACGGCGGTGATATTCACTATATCGCGCACTGAGCACTCGAAGTCGGTGAAGTGGATAGGCTTGTTCAGTCCCATCTGTATAGGGCCGATTATCTCTGCTTCTGGTGCAAGGGCCTGAAGGAGCTTGTAGCTTCCGTTGGCGCTGCTCATATTGGGGAAAACGAGTGTGTTCACGTCGAGACCTTTCAGTTTGTTGAAAGGATACTTGTCGTCGCGGAGTTCTTTGTTCAGTGCGAAGTTCACCTGCATCTCGCCGTCGATGGCGAGGTTGGGATAAAGTTTCTGCATGTCGGCAACGGCGTTGTGCACCTTCACTGGCGATCCTGCCTCGTCGGTTCCGAAGTTGGAATAACTTATCATTGCTATGCGCGGTTCCTCGTTGAAGAATCTCACGGTGTGAGCCGACAGCCGGGCGATATCCACGAGAATATTCTCGTCGGGATGGCGGTTGATGAGCGTGTCGGCGATGTAGTAGGTTCCTTTCTTGGTGTTCAAGATGTGCATTGTTCCGAAGGTCTTGTATTCAGAACGGATGCCGATCACCTCTTTTGCCACCTTGATAGTATTGGAATACTTCGTATAGAGACCTGTTATGAACGCGTCGGCATCTCCGCTCTCCACCATCATCATTCCGAAGTAGTTGCGCTCGTACATCTTGTCGTAAGCCTCTTGGAAGGTGTATCCCTGCCGAGCGCGTTTCTCTGCCAGGTGCTTGGCGTAGGTTGCACGCCGACCTTGTTCCTGGTCGGCTCGCATGTCGATAATCTGAATGCCTTCGAGGTCGAGCTTCAGGCGCTGGGCCATACGTTTGAGTCGATCGGGGTTACCGAGCAGGATAGGAATGCAGATACCCTCCTCGCGTGCCTGTACGGCGGCTTTCATCATCGTCGCATGTCCGCCTTCGGCAAAGACCACGCGCTGCGGATGGCGGCGAGCTGTGTCGTGAAGCTTGCGGGTGAGCTTCGTTTCTTGCCCGATGAGCTGCATGAGGTTTGTCTTATATGCTTCCCAGTCGGTTATCTCGCGACGTGCGACGCCGCTCTCGATAGCTGCTTTGGCGACGGCTGCGCTCACTTCTGTGATGAGTCGTGGGTCGATGGGCTTCGGAATGAAATAGTCGGGACCGAAGGTGAGGTCGTTTACGTGATACACATCGTTGACCACGTCGGGCACATACTGCTTTGCCAGGTCGGCGATAGCGTGAACGGCTGCCATCTTCATCTCTTCGTTGATGGCCTTTGCGTGTACGTCGAGTGCACCGCGGAAGATGTATGGGAACCCGATCACGTTGTTTATCTGATTTGGGTAGTCTGACCGTCCTGTTGCCATGAGCACATCAGGTCGGCTCGCCTTAGCATCTTCGTAGCTTATCTCGGGCACGGGGTTTGCGAGTGCGAAGACAATCGGCCGTGCGGCCATCGAGCGCACCATGTCTTGCGAGAGCACGTTGCCCTTCGAGAGTCCTACAAACACATCTGCCCCCCGGATGGCTTCCTCGAGCGTGTTGATGTCGGTGCGGGAGGTGGCAAAGAGGCGTTTCTGCTCGGTCAGGTTGGGACGGTCCTGGCGGATGACGCCCTTCGAGTCGAGCATGACGATATTCTCTACCTTCGCACCAAGGGCAACATAAAGCTTTGTGCAGCTTATGGCAGCTGCGCCTGCTCCGTTGACAACAATCCTCACGTCGCCGATGTTCTTCCCCGCCACCTCTAGTGCATTCTTCAGTCCTGCTGCCGAAATGATGGCCGTACCGTGTTGGTCGTCGTGCATCACGGGGATGTCGAGAGTGCGTTTCAGCCGCTCTTCAATGTAGAAGCATTCGGGTGCCTTTATGTCTTCGAGGTTGATGCCTCCGAATGTCGGGGCAATACGCTCTACTGCTTCGCAGAACTTCTCCGGGTCTTTCTCGTTGACTTCGATGTCGAACACGTCGATGCCTCCGTATATCTTGAACAGCAGACCTTTACCCTCCATAACCGGTTTACCGCTCAGTGCGCCTATATCGCCCAGTCCGAGCACAGCCGTGCCGTTGGAGATCACCGCCACAAGGTTGCCCTTGTCGGTGTATTTGTAGGCATCGTCTTCGTTTTCCTGTATCTTCAGACATGGGAAGGCCACACCCGGCGAGTAGGCCAGGCTCAGGTCGGTTTGAGTCTGATAGGGCTTAGTGGGTTTCACTTCTATTTTACCAGGGCGGTTGCCCTCGTGGTACTCAAGAGCAAGCTTCTCAAGAGCAGCGTCTTTCGTGTTTTCTGCCATAACGTTGGTGTTTTGATTTCTTTGTTTGATTATTTTTCGCGAAATTACTAAATTTTCTTCTATTTCCCGCCGGATAATCAAAAAAAGTTAGTTGCATGTATAAATAAAATAATGTGTTGGCTGCTCTGTCGCATTCCTTTTTCTTTTGTATATACACCCGCATTATTGCATATATATACAACAATCGGAGTCGACAAATACCAATGCTTTCTGCTACTCATTCATTAGCCTTCAATAAAGAGCCTCTTTAATGCCATTAAAGAGCCTCTTAACCGCCATTAAAGGGCCTCTTTATTCGCATTAAAAAGGCCTTTTAATAACGCTCAGGTATTCAGTATGTTACGAAGACACATTTTTTTGATTTCAGAAAAGGAACTTTCTTTCGATATACAAAGCTGTTTTGCATAAATATAAATATTTGAGTAGTCATTTTTTTTACTATTTATTTTGCTTTTCGGCCGACTTTTACTATCTTCGCGGCGAGATACAGGCGATATGAAAAAAACATTCTATACGCAAGGCGGCGACTACGACCACTATGTGGTGAAACACCCTCAGGGGCTTCTCGATTTTCTCCTCGAGACGCTGAAGGGGCAGAGCCGCACGAAGGTGAAGGCCACGCTACAGGGCAGGGGGATAAAGGTGAACGGCAAGACGGTCACTCAGTTCGACTATCAACTCACTGAGGGCCAGAAGGTTGCTGTGAGCCGTTCGAAGAAGAACGACTTGTTCAAGAGCCGCTATGTGAAGTTGCTTTACGAAGACCCCTACATGTTTGTCGTCGAGAAGAAAGTGGGCATCCTCTCGATGGCTGCCGGTCATTCGTCGCTCAATGTGAAGGCTGTGCTCGACGATTATCTGCGCAAGTCGAAGCAACATCAGACGGCCCACGTGGTTCATCGCCTCGACCGCGACACGAGCGGGCTCATGATCTACGCAAAGGACATGAACACGGAGAAGATTTTCGAGCACAACTGGCACGATATCGTCTTCGACCGCCGCTATGTGGCAGTGCTCTCGGGCGAGATGGAAGACGACGAAGGTACGATAGCCAACTGGCTGAAGGACAATAAGGCCTATTTCACTTTTTCGTCGCCCGTGGACAATGGCGGCAAATATGCCGTCACACATTTCCGCACCCTGCGCCGCTCGACGGAGCATTCACTTGTAGAATTCCGTCTTGAGACCGGTCGTAAGAACCAGATACGTGTCCACGCTGCCGATATGGGCCATCCCGTCTGCGGCGACCCCAAATATGGCAACGGCGACAATCCGCTCCCCAGACTGTGCCTGCACGCCTATGTACTCTGCTTCTATCATCCCGTCACGGGAGAGCCGATGGAGTTTCAGACACCGATACCAGCAGAGTTCGGAAAACTTTTCTAAATTGAAAGTTGAAAGTTGAATTTTTGAAGCAGCGAGAGCAGAGAGCTTACTCTCGGCCGAGTCGCGACAAAAATCAACGAAGTTAAAGTTGAAAATTGAAGGTTTGTGTAAACCGTGCGCAGAGCTTGCTCTATGCAGAGATGCAGCCAAACTTCATGGAGAGGAGCAACATAAATTTGAGACTACCTTGCCGCTCAGTGAAGATTAAGGTAGAAATATGCTGCCAATAGTCCTACGATGATGAGTAGGACTATTGTTTTTATAAGGCAACTTGCCACTTTCTTGACGATAACAATCCCAACTACGATTGCTATCAGACAGACAATATATAATGTGAAATCGTTGTTCATGCTTTTATTGGGTGATGGGTGATAGAATAAGGATGGAGACAACTTGTCAACTCGTCAACTAATTAATTATGTGCACGTCGCGCTGTGGGAATGGTATTGAAATGCCGTTCTCGTTGAGAGTGTTGTAGACACACTCTTTCAGTCGGCCGTCGTCGACGTATTGGGTCTGCACAGGTATCCAAGCCATCACTTTCAGGTTGACACTGTTGTCGCCGAATTCCTTCACTACGACGTTCACCCCCCGGCGTTTATACACGCAGTCGAGCTTCATGAGAGCCTCTTTGATTAATGTGCGGGCCTTTTCGACATCGGTACCATAGGCAACTCCCACCTCGAAGATGTCCTGTTCGTAGCCATGATTCTTGGTCATGTTCTTATAGTTTTTCGAGAAGAGCTGACTGTTTTGGAAAGCAATCACGGCACCGTCAGTAGCCTCGATCATAGTGCTCGTATAGGATATTGAGCTCACCTTTCCTCGTGTTCCGTCGAGGATTATCCAGTCGCCCACCTTCACACGTCCGGCCATCAGAGCCACACCGTAGTAGATGTTTTCGATGATGTCCTTCATTGCAAAACCTATACCTGTCGACAATCCGCCCGAGATTACCACGAGCCATGTGCTGCTCACGTGGAGGATGCCCAGGCTTATCAACAGCCACGTGCCCCACACCACGAGGTTGATGATGTTGCGGGCCATTGCGTTGCGGCTGGGAGCCGACGATGGGTCTATCTCCTCAAAGTGGAGGCTGGCAAGCGACTTCAGCGTGTTGGCTATGTATTTAAACACCAGGAAGAGCAGCGTCACCTGTACGAGCGACATGGCGTTGAGCTTGAATCCCTTTGCATCAATCACCTGATAGGAGAACAACCGGCGTGTGGTGTCGCCAAGATTGAACACGTTGGCTGCCCAATAGATTGATATCACGATCGATATCACGGCGAGGATGGGCAGGCAGACGTCGTAAATGAAACGGTAGAACCATGACTGCGTGATGGGCTTTTCCTCATATCCGTGCCGTGTTGCCCACTGGTTGAGCAGTCCCTGAATGCATGTGATGGTCAGTATACACGTGAGCTGCATCACCCACCAGATGAGTATCTGCACGCTCAGCAGAGTATATCCGAGCCACGAGCATCCGACGGCAATGATGAAGACGAAGAGCGATGTGTATGTATAGAATACGTCGCTCTTTGGGATGTTCCTTGCCTGGCGCTTTATAGCCCGCCACTGCCAGAGCGCATTCAGGAGAAGTATCGGCGGGAAGATGAGGTTGACGAGGGCATTAGGGATGAGTACGATGCGGAAAGTGATGACCACGAGCCCGATGAACATCAGCGGTGCATATACGTGGAATGCGCTCTTTATCTGATCGCCGTCGAGGCGTACGAGCAGGGAAATGAGAATAACGCTCAGCAGCCAGGCATATTCCACAAGCAGTCCGCTGGCCATGATGAGGAAGTGCTGCTCCTTGAAGACGACTCTTATCACTCCCAGTATGAGCGCCAGAGTGATGACCGACGTCGTCTGGATGATGCATGTGCGACGTGTCTTGAAACCCTCCGTCTTCAGGCGTTTCGGCAGAAGGAATCTGATCACCAAGATGTTAAGCACGAACGACAATATCCCGTAGACAATTATCATCGTGTATAGGAACAACATCATGCGGCTGTCCCATTGTGAGTTGTATTTATCGGCAGGTCTGTATTTCTTGGCAACGACGCTGGTGGTGTTCTTCAGTCTTCTTCCGAGGTTTTTCAGTATACTGAAGTAGTTCTCTCCGCCATTTCTGAATATGCTTGTCTGAATGTCGTAGTAGCGCTGGTTGGCGTAGTCGTTGAGATAGGCAAGACGGCTCTCGGTATTGTTGTAGTACCTTATATAATCAGCAAACTGCTCAGTATATTCCTTCAGCGTGCGTCGTATGTTCACGGCAAGGGTGAGACACACGCTGCGATCGGTCTTCGCCTTGTTGTCGAGAGTGCTTGCCACCATCTTGCTGAGGTTGTTAACGAGGCTGTCGTAGCGGGCAATCTCCGTCTCGTTTCGCTCGATGAACGATGTGAAAGGCAACACGTTACGCTGAAACTCGTTATATTGTTCCGTTGCCTCGTGGCATGCATAGGTGAGGTCGAAGATGTAGCCTGGCTTCTGCGAGTAGAGCATAAGCGAGTTCTGATTGCTACGATTGATTATCTGCATCAGGTCTCTCAGTACGTCTTCCTGCTGTTGCTGCATCAGTTGCGACTGCCGCCGGAGATCCTCATAGTCCTTCGTCAGTTCTATACGTAGTATCGACAGCGTGCTCTTAAGGTCTCTCTCCTTGAGAACGGCATCCGACGGAACAACAAGTAATATCGAAAGAATAATTATAGTAAATAATCTCTTCATACTCTCAAAAATCATGTGACATTTCAGAAAAACAATGCAAAAATACAAATAAAAGGATAAAAAACAATACTTAGGAAATTAAAAAATCAAATAATTAAAAAATTAAAGCCTGCATAAGAGAGATTATTATTATTTTTGCACTGCAAAAGCCCCACCTGCCTCTAAAAAGGAACGAAGAATGGAAAATTGGGAATGAATAGCCACACCTGACCTCTTCGAGGACAGAAAATATGAACTATGAACTATGAATAAACTTATTGCCGATTGCGGAAGCACGAAGATAGATTGGGCACTGTGCGATGCCGAAGGAAGGACTGAAATATTCAATTCTCCAGGAGTTAATCCTGTGTTGTTGAACGAGGAAGAAATAGACAAAAGTTTTGCTCAAGCGCTTGCCTTTCAAACCACTGGTAAAGAGCAGATTAAAGAAGTGTATTTTTATGGGGCTGGATGCGTTGGCGAGCATGCCTTGACGGTCGAGAAAGCACTGAGGAATAATCTTCCCTCTGCATCAATTTTTGTTTACTCCGATCTCCTTGGCGCTGCCCGTGCTTTATTGAAAAATGAGGAAGGGATTGCCTGCATCCTCGGCACCGGAAGCAACTCCTGTCTGTTCGACGGCCAACAGATTCAGAAAAACATTCCGCCGCTCGGTTTCATCCTCGGTGATGAAGGCAGCGGGGCTGCATTGGGGAAAATGCTGCTCAACGCGATATATAAGCAACGCACTGGCGACACCCTTCGCAGTGCCTTCGAAGAAGAAACCCGTCTCACCCTTCCAGATGTCCTTCGCCACGTCTATCGCTCGGAGATGCCCAGCCGCTTCCTTGCCTCACTCGTACCTTTCGCCTCGCGACACATCGCCGACGATACCATCAGGCAGGCTGTAACCGACAATTTCCGTCGCTTCTTCTCCTGCAATATTGCTCCTTACGGCCACCGCGACCTCCCTGTGTCGTTTGTCGGAGGCATGGCCGCCACATTTGGGAAACAGTTGCGAGAGGTCGCCGAAAGCGAGGGATACACCGTTCGTACCATTCTTGCAAAGCCGATAGACGGACTAATATCGTTCCACTGCACAGGAGTGTAAATCCTTTAGACTTCAGTACAATACACATGTACCTGAGATACAAAAGCCATGTACTCGGAGTACAAGGCCCATGTACTCGGAGTACAAAGTCTATGTACTGCGGCATGTATGTAAAGCCGTCTGTTCTGTATGCTTCTATCTCCGTCGTCATGGCTTTTGTCATTCGGAATATGCAAATTCTACTTCCTTCGTCTATTACTTAAAAAACGCTATTTGCTTTTAGCTGTTGCTGAAAAATAGACTGCTTTTAGGGATAAAAATAAAAAACTTTTGTTTTTATTTTGTTCTCCGCTCAACTTGTACTACCTTTGCATCTGCTTAAAAGCATAATATTTAACAGCATTATAAATTTTATGTATTTTACTTTGTTAATCACCGTTCTTTTGACGGCTGCAGTGTTGGTACTCGGCGCTTATGTCGTGGCCAAGCTGATTGGTCCTCGGTCGTACAACAAGGTAAAGGGCGAACCTTATGAGTGTGGCATACCTACACGTGGCTCTTCGTGGCTTCCCGTGTCGATAGGCTTCTATCTGTTTGCCGTCCTTTTCCTGATGTTCGACATTGAGACCGTGTTCATCTATCCGTGGGCAGTAGTCGTCAAGCAGTTTGGACCGATGGCACTCGTCAGCATCGGCTTCTTCCTGTTGGTACTTGTATTTGGCCTTGCATACGCATGGCGGAAAGGAGCGCTCGAATGGAAGTAAGAAAACCGCGTATAAAGAGTATTCCTTATGACGAGTTTAAGGATAATAAAGGTCTTGAGAAGATAGTCGACGAGCTCCACGAGGGTGGGGTGAATGTCGTTGTCGGTTCGCTCGACCAAGTGATCAACTGGGGCCGCTCCAACTCGCTGTGGTCGCTCACGTTCGCCACTTCGTGCTGCGGAATTGAGTTCATGGCTGTGGGATGCGCCCGCTACGACTTCGCACGTTTCGGCTTCGAGGTGACACGCAACTCTCCCCGACAGGCCGACCTGATTATGTGTGCCGGAACCATTACCCACAAGATGGCACCTGCCTTGAAACGTCTCTACGACGAAATGGCAGAGCCGAAATATGTGATTGCAGTGGGCGGATGTGCCATCAGTGGCGGTCCGTTCAAGCAGAGCTATCATGTGGTGAAAGGCATTGAGGAAATAGTTCCAGTGGATGTGTTCATCCCCGGATGTCCTCCACGCCCTGAGGCAATCATGTACGGCATGATGCAGCTGCAGAGGAAAGTGAAGATAGAGAAATTCTTCGGAGGTGCGAACCATAAACAGACGAAAGCCGAGCGCGAGCTTGGCGTTTCCAACGAAGAACTCACCTATGGCAAAAAAGGCCGCCCGATTGTGGTGACAGAAGTGCCGGAGGAGTTTAAAATGGAAAATGGAAAGTTGAAAATGGAAAATGAAGCTGGCACGGCCAACGTTCAATCTCCAACTGTCAATCTTCAATCAGAAAAGGAGGAGGCAAAATGAAACTGAATAGCATTGTATTTGATTTCGACCAGTTTGCCTCTGAAATGGCAAAGCTGAAGACCGAGAAGCATTTCGACTATCTCGTGACAATCGTCGGAGAAGACTTCGGCGAGGAGGGCTTAGGTTGTGTTTATATTCTTGAAAACACCGAGAGCCATGAGCGCACAAGCGTGAAGACGCTGGCTAAGCGAGTGGGCGAGGAGAGCGTGATTCCTTCGGTGATAGGCCTTTGGAAGGCTGCCGGCCTGTTGGAGCGCGAAGTGTTCGACTTCCTCGGTATAAAGTTCCTCGGTCATCCCGACATGCGCCGGCTGTTTCTCCGCAGCGATTTCAAGGGCTATCCCCTTCGCAAGGATTTCAAACAGACCGACGAATATACGCTCGACGACGATGTGGAGCCCGACTTCGGTATGGAGTATTGGCTGTCGGAAGACGGCAAGCTCTGCTCGAAGCAGAATCGCTTGTTTGCTGACGACGACTATGTTGTCAATATCGGACCGCAGCACCCGTCGACACACGGAGTGCTCCGCTTGCAGACAGTACTCGACGGAGAAATAGTAAAGCGTGTCTATCCGCATCTGGGATATATCCACCGTGGTATTGAGAAGATGTGTGAATCGATGACCTATCCGCAGTCGCTGGCGCTCACCGATCGTCTGAACTATCTCTCGGCAATGATGCATCGCCACGCCCTCGTGGGAGTGATAGAAGAAGGATTGGGCGTTGAGCTTTCTGATCGCATAAAGTATATCCGTACGATAATGGACGAACTCCAGCGTCTTGACTCACACCTGCTCTTCTGCGGATGTTGCGCTCAGGACCTTGGTGCACTGACGGCGTTCCTCTACTGTATGAGAGACCGTGAGCATGTACTCAACGTAATGGAGGAGACCACTGGCGGACGTCTGATTCAGAACTACTACCGCATCGGCGGACTTCAGGACGATATCGATCCAAACTTCGTGAAAAACGTGAAGGATTTGGTGAAATATCTGCGTCCGATGATACAGGAATATATGGATGTCTTCGGCGACAATGTCATCACCCACAACCGCTTCGAGGGTGTAGGTCCGATGGCGATCGACGATTGTATCAACTACGCTGTCACCGGCCCTGCCGGACGAGCTGCCGGATGGAAGAACGATGTCAGAAAGAACCATCCTTACGACATGTACGACAAGGTGGAGTGGAAGCAAATCACACTCACCGGAGCCGACTCAATGGATCGATATCTCGTTCATATTCAGGAAATGTATCAGAGCCTCGATATTATCGAGCAACTCATCGACAACATTCCAGAGGGCGAGTTCTATATCAAACAGAAGCCAATCATCAAAGTGCCCGAGGGACAGTGGTACTTCTCCGTCGAAGGAGCGAGCGGCGAGTTTGGCGTCTATCTCGATTCAAAGGGTGACAAGAGTCCATATCGCTTGAAGTTGCGTCCGATGGGACTCACTCTCACCGGTGCTCTCGACAAGATGCTGCGTGGACAGAAAATCGCCGACCTCGTCACTACCGGAGCGGCTATCGACTTTGTAATACCAGATATTGACAGATAATGAAGATTGGACTATTTGACAATTTTACTGTTTGACAATTGGCTTCAGCCGAGAATAAAAAAGTGAAATGGTAAAATAGAAAAATCGTAAAATAAAACTATGTTTGATTTTAGTATAATAACACAATGGTTCGACGGTCTTCTCCGAAATACTTTGGGACTCGGAGATTTCTGGTCGATATTTATTGAGTGCCTGCTTGTTGGGGTGCTGATCCTTGTTGGATACGCCCTACTTGCAATCGCACTGATATTCATGGAGCGCAAGGTGTGTGCATACTTCCAATGCCGTCTTGGTCCTATGCGTGTAGGGCCTTGGGGCATATTCCAGGTGTTTGCCGACGTTGTGAAGATGCTCATTAAAGAGATATTCTTCGTCGACAAAGCCGATAAGTTCCTCTACGCCTTGGCTCCGTTCCTTGTCATAGCCGGCTCCGTGGGTGCTTTCTCGTTCCTCCCGTGGAACAAAGGGGCTGTAGTCCTCGACTTCAATGTCGGAGTGTTCCTGATCACAGCTATCTCCTCAATAGGTGTTGTCGGAATATTCCTCGCTGGATGGGGATCGAACAACAAATACTCAGTCGTGTCGGCCATGCGCGCCGCAGTGCAGATGATATCCTACGAGATGTCGCTTTGCTTGTGTCTTATTACAGCAGTCATACTGACAGGCTCCATGCAGGTCAGTTCGATTGTTGATTTCCAGACAGGCCCTTGGAACTGGCTGATATTCCGCGGACATATCCCGGCAATCATTGCCTTCGTGGTATTCCTTATTGCCGGTAATGCAGAGGCCAACCGTGGCCCGTTTGACATGGCAGAAGCTGAGAGCGAGCTCACTGCAGGTCATCACACCGAATATTCTGGTATGGGCTTCGGATTCTTCTATCTGGCCGAATTCCTCAATCTCTTCATCATTGCTGGTATAGCTACTACAGTCTTCCTCGGCGGATGGGCTCCAGTGAATATCGGCATCGGCGGCTTCGACAAAGTGATGAACTATATACCTGGAATTGTTTGGTTCCTTGGTAAAACATTCGCTGTCGTATGGCTGCTCATGTGGATAAAGTGGACATTTCCACGTCTGAGAATCGATCAGATACTTAAACTCGAGTGGAAATACCTGATGCCGTTATCGCTCATCAATCTTGTACTCATGACCGTAGTCGTGGCACTTGGTCTATATATTAAATAAGGAGAAAAGATATGGAACAGAATAAATCATATTTTGGAGAGATAGCGGATGCGATGAAGACATTGGCCACGGGAATGAAAGTCACTCTCAAAGAGTATTTCACCCCGAAGTCAACCGAACAGTATCCGGAAAATCGTAAGACTACGCTTCATGTTGCCAAGCGCCATCGTGGCCGTCTTGTGTTTAAGCGCAACGAAGACGGATCGTATAAGTGCACGGCTTGCACGTTGTGTGAGAAGACATGTCCGAATGGTACAATCAAGATTACATCTCACATGGCAGAAGATCCCGAGACGGGAAAGAAGAAGAAAGTGCTCGACGACTATCAGTATGATCTCGGCGATTGCATGTTCTGCCAGTTGTGCACCAATGCATGTAACTTCGATGCCATCGAGTTTACTAACGATTTTGAGAATGCAGTATTCGACCGAGATGCCCTCGTGCTTCACCTCGACAAGGAAGTTTACGAAGGCGGTTCACTGCCCAATCTTATTGATGGCGGCGCTGAACTTACAATCGGTAAGTTTAACACTAAAACAAAGTAGAAGGATATGGCAAATGTTGTAATGTTTTGCATATTGGCTGTTGTCATCATCGGCTCTGCCATTATGTGCGTAACCACAAAGAGAATCATGAGGGCTGCGACATACCTTCTGTTTGTTCTCTTTGGCGTGGCAGGCATTTATTTCCTGCTCGACTACACATTCCTCGGCGCTGCACAGATAGCTGTATATGCAGGTGGTATAACGATGTTGTACATCTTTGCTATCCAGCTTGTCTCCAAGCAGACGCTGCAAGGCTTACAAGAGCGCCTGAAATGTTCACGCATCCTGACAGGAGCACTTGTTGCTGTGGCCGGATTTGCTGTAGTGGTAGCTATTTTATTGAAGAATAAGTTTATTGATAATTTTGCCCAGGTAACTGATATGGAAGTGCCGATGGAGACAATCGGTACCGCTCTCGTAGGAGCCGACAAATATCAGTATGTATTGCCGTTTGAGTTTATCTCTATTTTCTTGTTGGCATGCATAATCGGTGGCATAATGATTGCAAGAAAGGAGGACAAGAAATGATACCTGTAGAGTGCTTCCTCGTGCTTAGTGCACTGTTGTTTTTCATAGGCTTCTTCGGGTTTGTAACTCGTCGTAACCTTGTTGCAATGCTTATTTCTGTTGAACTGATACTCAATGCGGTTGACATGAACTTCGCCGTTCTCAATCGCTTCCTCTTCCCCGGACAGCTCGAAGGCTTCTTCTTCTCTCTCTTCTCAATCGGAGTGAGTGCAGCCGAGACAGCTGTGGCTATTGCAATTATCATAAATGTTTACCGCAACTTCCACAGTGACCAGGTGAACAGTATTGAGAATATGAAGTGGTAATAATCATTTATAAAACTATAAAAGAATCATGTACGAATATACAATTCTGATACTTCTGCTCCCGCTGTTCTCGTTCTTGTTACTTGGACTTTGCGGAATGAAGATGTCGCATAAGACTGCAGGCATTATCGGTACGACTTCGCTTGGCTTGGTCACAGTGCTCAGCTATCTGACGGCGTTCCAGTATTTCTCTGCTGCACGCAATGCTGAAGGCATCTTCAATACAATCGTACCCTACAACTTTACTTGGTTGCCTCTCGGCTCGTTGCATTTCGACCTTGGCATCTTGCTCGATCCGATTAGCGTGATCATGCTCATTGTCATCTCGACAGTCAGCTTCATGGTTCACATCTATTCGTTCGGCTATATGCATGGTGAAAAGGGATTCCAGCGCTACTATGCGTTCCTTTCCCTGTTCACGATGTCGATGCTCGGACTCGTAGTGGCTACCAATATCTTCCAGATGTACCTGTTCTGGGAGCTTGTAGGTGTATCCTCTTATTTGCTCATTGGCTTCTACTATCCGTTGAAGCCTGCTATTGCTGCTTCGAAGAAAGCATTCATCGTTACTCGATTTGCTGATATGTTCTTCCTTATCGGTATCCTCATCTATGGATTCTATACGGAGTCGTTCAGTTTCTCGTTTGCCGGTGATATCACGATGGGGCAGGGCACCACGCCATTTATTGAAGGAAACATGGCAAAAGCTATGGCTGCCGGTGCGTTTATATTGCCCACGGCACTCACACTGATGTTCATCGGTGGTGCCGGTAAGTCGGCAATGTTCCCATTGCACATCTGGCTTCCCGATGCCATGGAAGGCCCGACGCCAGTCTCTGCACTCATCCATGCTGCAACGATGGTGGTGGCCGGTGTGTATCAAGTGGCACGCATGTTCCCCTTGTGGATTGAGTATGCCCCTCAGACGATGTCGATCATTGTTTGGGTTGGCGTCTTCACTGCGTTCTATGCAGCAGCGGTGGCATGTGCACAGAGCGATATCAAACGTGTACTTGCCTTCTCGACAATCTCTCAGATTGCCTTCATGATGGTGGCACTTGGTGTTTGCCTTCCAGGTCATGAAACTGTGCTTGATAACCACACACAGCTTGGCTACATGGCAGGTATGTTCCATCTGTTCACACACGCTATGTTCAAGGCATGCCTCTTCCTCGGGGCAGGTTGCATCATTCATGCCGTGCACAGTAACGAGATGGAGATGATGGGAGGTTTGCGCAAGTATATGCCAATCACTCACATTACATTCCTCATCAGCTGTCTGGCCATTGCCGGTATTCCTCCTTTCTCGGGATTCTTCTCGAAGGACGAAATACTCACGGCTTGCATGCAGTATAGCCCTGTTGTGGGATGGATAATGACAGGCATCGCTGCAATGACAGCATTCTACATGTTCCGTCTCTACTATGGCATTTTCTGGGGAACGGAGAACAAAGAGGCACATGCTCATCACACTCCCCACGAAGCATCTTGGACAATGACCTTCCCAATCATCTTCCTTGCTGCAGTCACTTGCGTATGCGGTTGGCTGCCTATCAACGGACATTGGATGGGATTCGGTCAGCTCATCTCTGCAAGTGGACAGGCTTATGACATTCATCTCGATAAGAATGTGGCCATTACCAGCGTTATTATTGCTGTATTGAGCATTCTGCTGGCTACATATATATATAAAGGTGAAAAGCAGCCTGTCGCCGATAAACTCTACAAGACATTCCCTCGTCTGCATCGTGCTGCCTACAAACGTTTCTATCAGGACGAGATTTGGCAGTTTGTTACCCATCGCATCATCTTCCGCTGTGTGTCTACGCCTATTGCATGGTTCGACCGTCACGTGGTTGATGGTACGTTCAACTTCCTCGCATGGGGTGCAAACGAAGCCGGCGAAAGCATACGTACTTGGCAGAGCGGTGATGTTCGCAAGTATGTCGTCTGGTTTATGACCGGCGCTGTAGCTTTAACATTGGTATTACTTTGTATTTAATCACATGCAGTTATGAGTATATTAACATTATTTGTAGTTATCCCCGCCTTGATGCTTTTGGGCCTTTGGCTTGCCAAGAACCTCAATCAAGTGCGTGGCGTGATGGTTGCCGGTGCATCATGCTTACTGGCGCTGTCGATATGGTTGACTATTTATTTCATTCAGCAGCGTGCGGCAGGTAATACCGATACAATGTTGCTGACATATAGCACCCCTTGGTTTAAGCCTCTCAACATTGCTTATGCAGTGGGAGTAGACGGAATATCAGTCGTGATGCTGCTGCTCTCGAGTATCATCGTGTTCACAGGCACATTCGCATCATGGCAGCTGAAGCCGCTCACAAAGGAGTATTTCCTCTGGTTCACTCTTCTCTCGACGGGAGTGTTCGGCTTCTTCATCTCTGTCGACTTGTTCACTATGTTCATGTTCTACGAGGTGGCGCTCATCCCGATGTATCTGCTCATCGGAGTGTGGGGCAGCGGTCATAAAGAGTATTCGGCCATGAAGCTTACCCTTATGCTCATGGGAGGTTCCGCACTTCTCATCCTGGGTATTCTTGGTATATATTATTTCTCTGGTGCAACGACGATGAACGTGAACGAGATTGCCCAGATGCACAACATCCCCGTTGAGATACAGAAGATATTCTTCCCGTTCATCTTCATCGGTTTTGGTGTGCTTGGCGCTCTTTTCCCGTTCCACACATGGTCGCCCGATGGTCATGCTTCGGCTCCCACAGCAGTGTCGATGCTGCACGCTGGTGTGCTGATGAAGCTCGGAGGCTACGGCTGCTTCCGTGTGGCAATGTATCTCCTGCCGGAGGCTGCCAATGAGCTGGCATGGATTTTTATCATCCTTACGACAATCTCTGTTGTCTACGGTGCTCTCTCTGCATGTGTGCAGACCGACCTGAAGTATATCAATGCTTACTCGTCGGTGAGCCACTGCGGACTTGTGCTTTTCGCATTGCTGATGATGACAAAGACATCCTGCACTGGTGCTATCCTGCAGATGCTCTCTCACGGACTTATGACTGCTCTCTTCTTTGCGCTTATCGGTATGATCTATGGTCGTACTCACACTCGCGACATCCGCTACCTTGGCGGACTGATGAAGGTCATGCCATTCCTCTCTGTGGGTTATGTCATCGCCGGTCTTGCCAACCTCGGTTTGCCGGGCTTCTCTGGCTTCATTGCTGAGATGACGATCTTCGTGGGCTCGTTTGAGAATGCCGACGTGTTCCATCGCACGGCTACGATCATTGCCTGTACGTCGATAGTCGTAACGGCTGTCTACATACTCCGCGTCGTAGGTAAGATTCTCTATGGTGAGGTTGCCGACAAGCATTATCTTGAGCTCACCGATGCTACGTGGGACGAACGCGTTGCCGTTTGCTGTCTCATCTTCTGCGTGGCCGGGCTTGGTGTCGCTCCTCTGTGGGCAAGCAATGTCATCTCTGATGCCGTAGGAAGTATCTTGAGTAATATCATAATATAAAGAAGGAGGAGATAACATGAATTACGGACAATTTTTAAATATGATTCCAGAGGCATCGCTTGTTGCCATTCTGATTATTGTGTTCATAGCCGACTTCTGCTCTTCGCGTTCAGAAGACCGCAAGTGGTTCAATCCGCTTGTTTCCGTATTGCTGATTGCTCAGATAGTCGTCTGTGCTCTTACGCTTGAGCCTGCCGAGGCCTTTGCGGGGCTATACACCTCGTCGAAGGCTGCCGGCGCAATGAAGCTCATGCTCACCGGCGGTACTCTCATCGTCACAATCATGGCTAAGCCGTGGATTGATACCGTGAGGAAGAATGAGGGCGAGTTCTATATGCTTGTGCTCTCTACGCTGCTCGGTATGTATATGATGATGTGCTCGGGCCACTTCCTCATGTTCTTCCTCGGTCTTGAAATGGCCAGTGTGCCAATGGCTTGCATCGTGGCAATGGACAAGTGGAAGCAGGATAGCGCAGAGGCAGGTGCGAAATATATCCTCACGGCAACGTTCTCGAGCGGAGTGATGCTCTATGGCATCTCTTTGCTCTATGCTGCTACGGGTACGATGTATTTCGGCGACTTTGCTGCGGCGCTCACCATCAGTCCGCTTACTATCGTCGGCCTGGTGTTCTTCTTCTCGGGCTTGGGATTCAAGATTTCCCTCGTGCCGTTCCACTTCTGGACAGCCGACACCTATCAGGGAGCCCCCACGCCGGTGACCGGCTACCTAAGCGTGATATCGAAGGGCGCTGCTGCATTTGCTCTTTGCACCATCCTGATGCATGTCTTTGCTCCGATGGTGGAATATTGGGAGGTGCTGCTCTATATCGTCATTGTTCTGTCGATAACGATCGCCAATCTGTTTGCCATCCGGCAGAGTGAGCTGAAGCGCTTCATGGCCTTCTCGTCAATCTCTCAGGCTGGTTACATCATGCTTGCCGTGGTGGGTAATTCGGCAGCGGGAGTGACTTCGCTGATGTACTACACGCTCATCTACATTGTTGCCAACATGGCTGTGTTCACGGTGATAAACGTTGTGGAGCAGAAGACTGGCGGCCGTACCGACATCGACGACTACGACGGATTCTATCAGACGAATCCCAAGTTGTCGTTCCTCATGACGCTGGCTCTCTTCTCGCTTGCAGGCATACCGCCGTTCGCAGGAATGTTCTCGAAGTTCTTTGTCTTCATGGCAGCAGCAGGGCAGGGCTCGGCATGGGCCTATGCTGTGGTGTTCATTGCTTTGATCAACACCGTGGTGTCGCTCTACTACTATCTGCTCATTGTCAAGGCAATGTATATCAAGAGCAGTGAGTCGCCTGTGCCCACATTCAAGAGCGACTGCTATACTCGCACGGCACTCTTCCTGTGCACGGCAGGCGTGGCTCTCTTCGGTGTGTGCTCGTGCATCTACGACTGGCTTTCGACTATGGCTCAACTCTGAATTGAGTAATATAAACGAATCCACCCTGGGTCTTTTTCATACTGACTCAGGGTGCTTTTTTCTCATTTCCTGCTGTCTATGCAACGGATTGCACATAAAAAAGCATAGAAATGTAAACTAAATGATTGCACTTTGACTGGTTTGTTTGTAAATTTGCAGCGAAACTAAGAAATAAATCTTTCTTGGAGAAGAAGATACATTCGATTAGATGATTAAGTTTTTTGTTGATTTTCATGGAGTCTGGCTTATGTGAATAAGTCAGATTTTTTTTGTACTTATGTGTTTAAGTCTGTTTGCCTTCTCAGTAGGGTATATGTCTTATCTTTTTCCGATATATTTTCGTTGGATTATATTGAGCTTTTGTCAGAAGGGCTCTTTGATGCCGTTTAAGTGGCTCTTAGCTGCAAATAGAAAGCCTCTTTAGTGCGACTAAAGAGGCTCTTTAATAATGGCGTGATATTCAGCGGCTTGAGAATATTGACTTGTTAATCTGTTAATCTGTTAATCTGTCAGTTTGTTAATCTGTCAATTTGTTTCCACGTTTACGTTGTTGTATCCCAGTCCGATGAAGAGATTTGTTATCTGACTCTTTGCGTTTTCGCGTGCTGTCTCGTAGTTTTCCTTTGTCAGGCAGCGCTGTTTCATTTTTTTCTGTGCCCGTTTGTAGAGGCTGTTCATGTCGTCGGCGCTCCATTTGCCTGTCTCGTAGAAGGCTTTTGTGCGTGCTTCGTCGATGAAGTTCTCGTCGAGGAGTTTGATGGGAGGCATTTTTATGTCGATGGTGTCGCCGTGGGCATTGAGCCATCCGCTGACGGTGTCGTTGAGGTTTATGCCCAGGCGTAGTGTGCCGTAGTAGATTCTTATCAGTTCGCTGCTGCCGAGCATGCCGCGGCGTACGGTGTCGATGAGCTCCTCGTTTTTTATTGTGAGGAATTCCCATTCGCCGATGTTATTAATAGAGTTTATGCTTGTCGGCGAGGAGATGGTTGTCGATTCGGTGGCTGTGGTGATATGAGTTGAGTCGACGATTTTCTTCAGTCCCCACAGCAGTGCGGCGAGGAGTATGACTACGATGACGGCTGTCTGTATTGTGCGCTCTGTAGTGTTTGCGAGGAAGCGTTTGGCTTCATCTAACAATCTGTTTGCCATTTTCTATTGCGGTGTTTTCTAATAGTGTTCTGATATCCATTTTCTTTGTTATCGGCCCGTAGGTGATGGTGACGTTCTGGCAGTCGAATCCGCATTTTTCTATTATCGGCATCAGCGTCTTCGTTGCGCTTTGCTGGGCTTTTTCCATTATGTCCATTCTCCCCATTTCCTCTATTATGGCGTTGCGGCCGTTGTTTTCTATCCTTGTGAGCTCCTCGTCGCTGAATCGTCCGCGGAGCAGGTCGACGTGGTGGCGAATGTTCTTATGGTCTACTTTCGAGCTTGTGAGCTCTACGCCAGGCTCGGGCAGCATGATTTCCATCTTGTCGCCGTTGAGCGAGACGTTGAATTCGTTGAAGTTGCTCAGGTCGATGTATGCTTTCAGCGTTGCGTCGAGGGGGATGGCAATTTTCCGTCCGCTCATGGGCAGCTCGGTGTTTATCTTCATTCCGAGCACAGAGCCGCTGATCGACTTATTGTCGTAGTAGGTGATGATTTTGTGTGCCTTTACTTCAGTGGTGTAGAGCTTCGAGCATCTCTGTATCTGATTTATCAGCTGCGGCAGCGAGTTGCGGTTTATCTCCTCCTGCTTCTTTTCGTCGGTGCTGCATGCGGCCATCGTTGCTGCCGTCAGCACCGTGACGAGCCATTTGATATTCACGGGAATAATCATTGTCGTAGGTTTTGTTGTTATGCAAATGCAAATTTACTTTTCTTTTATGAAAGTCTGCTATTATTTTTTGATTATTTTTTCTTCTGCATTAAACTTTTTTTCTACTCGTGCGTCATATTATCAGTTGCAACGACAGAAAAATAGGTTTAACATTAAAAATAACGTAGAAAGATGAAACAGACAATTTTTGCATTAGTATTGATGCTTGGTATGAGTCTGTGTGTTCAGGCTCAGGATAACAAACAGGAGCGTCGCCGCCCTGACAAGAACGAAATGGTTAAGATGCGCACCGACCGCATGGCTGAGCGCTATGGTCTCAACGACAATCAGAAGGCAGCGCTTTTGAAACTCAACACTCAGTATGCCGACAGCATGGCCTTTGGCGGTCAGCGTGGTCCACGCGGCATCCGCAACTTCGACAAGAACGCTGAGGTGAAGGTGGGAAAGAACGCCGATGTGAAGGTTGAGAAGAAGGTCGAGAAGAAGTCAGAAGTGAAGGCTGAGAAGAAAGAGCGTCCCAGCCGTGAGCAGATGCAGACTCAGATGAAGAAGTTTGCCGCTACACAGCAGGCTTACGAGGCAGAGGTGAAGAAGATTCTTACCGAAGAGCAGTACGGCAAATATACAGAAGACCGGAAGCAGATGCGCCAGGGACGTCCTGGCAGAAGAGGCAATGGCCCACGTGGAGATCGTCCACGCCGCAATAGCGAAGAATAGAAATCCGGACCACACAAAAACTCTCATATATAATCCCTCCTTTGTGGTAGAGGGACAGCGGAGCTTCAGACCAACCTGTGGCTCCGCTTTTTTTTTTAGTGGAGAGTGGAGAGTGG
>JAFUVV010000051.1 GCA_017477435.1 Prevotella sp. | reverse complement strand
GCACCGCTCTGTTGACAACTTTGCAACCAATCTCTTTGCAGGCCTCATTGCCTACAATCTACTGCCCAAAAAGCCGTCAATGAATATTGAAATCATTGACAAAAGCAAACTAATTGCATAACTCTTACGTCGAACTCACGTTAAGTTAAAGAGGGAACATAGCGGGCTATGTGACCGATGAAACTTGACATAATGACAGCAAATAAAACAAAAAGCGACCGAAAAAGAAAGAACACCATTCAAATAAAAAAACAGAAACAGAATTTATAGAACCCACCTATAAGAAAAGAATGAGCAACCTGCATAAAGAGATAGATGCAGATTGCTCATTTTCTGTATTGAATCAGTTATGCCGCCTTCAGCGCTATTCTATTTCGAGCCCCTCGTGTATGGCACATCCGATGAATTCATGAGTCTCGTTTCTTCCGTTGTACCATAATAGCCAACGGTTGTTCTCCTCGTCGAAGGCAACGGAGGGCTTGTAGCAAGCAAGCGCATCCCATGAGCCTTGTGTGGGCTCGACGATTGGATTGTCATCCGACCGCTTCCACTGGCGTATACCGTCTTTCGATGTTGCAATGCCAATACGTGCAGTGTGTATGTCGGAGTAGCCGATGTAGAACAACACGTGGGTGCCGTCGGGCAGGATATGAACCTCACATCCGCCTATCCTGTCTTGGTCCCACTCTCCTTTTCCTCCTTGGACGAAGATCGGGTTCAGAGGCGACCGCTCCCAGTGGATGCCGTCTTTCGACTCTGCATAGCACAGTACGTTCGGCTCGAAGGTCTCGCCGCTGGAGTACCACATGCGGAAGACGCCGTGCTCCTCGTCGCGTAAGACATAGGGATTCATCACAGAATAGCCCTCGTAGTTGAGTTCGGGAACAAGCACTGGGTCGGCCTGCACGCGCTTGAATGTAACGCCATCGTCGGACACGGCATAGCCTATCTTGCTGTAGCCGCGAGCCTGGCCGGTGTACCACATGTGGTATTTCCCATTCCAGAAGAGAGTGCAGCTGCGGTTGATGTTGTCCTCCCATCCGCTCGTCTCGTCGAAAGCGAGAACAATCTTTGGTTCGCTCCAGCTGAATCCGTCGTCGCTTCTGCTGACGGCAATGCTCTTCTCCGGACGCCAGGAGAAGTACATGTTGTATTTTGCTGGTCCCTGGCTGATAACGTTCACGTCGAAACAGGTACCGATCTGTTCGTTTCCAAGAACAGGATTTCCGGAATATTTCTTCCACGACGATCCGTCCTCGTTGTATATCTTCGGGATGTTGTCGTTAGGATCAGTTTTATCTGTTTTGCAGCATGTCAGCGAAAGAATGGCCATTATTGCTGCAAAAAACCGCAATCGAGGCATAAATTGTGGAATAGAAAAATTGTGAAATAATAAGTCTTTATACGTATGTCTCGAGGAATTTCACGGTGCCGGTGACTTTCAGTTCCTTTGCTGTTGCAGGTATGAGAACTGTTTCGCCGGCGTTGAGAGTTGTCTCGCCAGCGTCGGGAGTCGTGATGGTTCCTTTTCCTTCAAGAGCGATGAGTATGACGAATGAGTCGAGCTCTGAGTAGTCGAGCGTCATTGGTTCGTCAAGATCATAGACGGCAGTGGTGAAGTATGGGCATGACACAAGGGCGACGCCTTCGTTCTTCACAGGTGTGTACTTTGTGCGATAGTCGGGTAGCACGGTATAGTTGATGCTCTCGGCAGCCTCTTTGGTATGCAACTGACGGTAGTTGCCGTTCTTGTCCTTGCGTTTGAAGTCGTAGATTCGATACGTCACGTCGCTTGTCTGTTGTATCTCGGCGAGGAAGCATCCGGTGCCGATGGCATGTATGCGACCGGCTGGCAGGAAGAACACGTCGCCCTCACCGACGGAATACTGGGCTAGGGCATCGCAGATGGTGTCGTCTTCCACCATTTGCTTGTATTGTTCCGGAGTGATTTGCTTCTTCAATCCACTGTAGAGTTTTGCTCCTTTGTCCGATTTCATCAGATACCACATCTCCGTCTTACCGCGTTCCTTCCCTTGGCGATGTGCGATTTCGTCGGTCGGATGTACCTGTATCGACAAGTCTTGACGGGCGTCGATGAACTTGATGAGCAGTGGGAACTCATCGCCGAAGCGCAGATAGTTGTCTTTGCCGACGAGCTTTTCTTTCAGTGTCGACACGAGTGTATTGAGCGGCATGCCGTCGTATTTTCCTCCGTCGACAATCGTCTCGTTGTCTTTCACTCCGCTGATTTCCCAGCTTTCCCCGACAAGTTCCTGGTCGGAGTCGAGGTGTTTGAATGGGATGATTTTGTCACCTCCCCATAGGGTGGACTTAAGTAGTGGCTTGAATTTTATAAGTTCCATTATTTTGTTAATTTGTTTTGCCCTTGATCCTCCATTGGGGGCATTATGTAAATCTATTAATTTGTTAATCTGTTAATCTGTTACTCTGTTAATTTGTTAATCTGTTACTCAGTTGTCCTTCCAGAATGTCGGTGTAAATATCACCACCACGGTGAATATCTCGAGACGTCCCATGAGCATCAATACCGACAGTAGCCATTTTGTTATGTCGGGCAATATGCTCCACGACATTGTAGGCCCTATCTCGAGTCCCAATGTTGGTCCTACGTTACCTGCACAACTGAGTGCGATGGTAAACGAATTGGTGCTGTCCACGCCTGATATTATCATGCAGAAATATGTTATCAGACACAGTGTCAGGTATGCTGTTAAGAATGCCAGCAATGTAGTTTGTGCCGATGATGGCACACTGTTTGAGTTTATCTTCACCGGCAACACTGCGTGCGGATGCAGTATGCGTCGGAATTCGTTTCTTAGTGTCTTGAAAAGCATCACCGAGCGCACAGCCTTGAATCCTCCGCTTGTTGACCCAGAACATGCGCCGAGGAACATGCATACCGAGAGCACCACCCACGTGATGTGATGCCACTGTGCGGCATCGTCGTTGAAGATACCTGTGGTGGTGGTGAACGATGTCACCTGGAAAAGCGATATGCGGATGGCTTTTTCGATGTCGTATTGGTTGTAACGGATAAGGAATACACTGATTATCGCTGTTGCGATGATCACTATAGATAAGAAGAATTTGATTTCGGAATTCTTAAGGAACTGTTTCACCTTACCTTTGAAGATGGTTACGTAGAGCAGGGTGAAGCTTGTTCCGGAAAGGAACATGAATACTATTGCCGTGTAGTCGATGTATGGGTTGTGGAAATATCCGGTGCTGGCATTGTGGGTTGAGAAACCTCCTGTCGCCGTGGTGGTCATGGCATAGTTCACACTGTCGAATATACCCATTCCTGCCAGATAGTAGCATGCCATGCATCCTATTGTAAGCAACGAGTAGATACTCCAAATCCACTTTGCCGTTGTGCTTAGTCGTGGGTGCATTCTTGGGCGTAGCGGCCCTGTTGCTTCTGCCGAGAATACTTTCACGTTTCCTCCAACGAGCGATGGTATGATGGCAATGGTGAAGAACACTATTCCCAGTCCTCCGATCCACTGTGTTGTCGTTCGCCAGAAGAGCATGGAGTGGGGCAGTCGTTCCACGTCGTCGATGATGGAGCATCCTGTTGTGGTGAATCCCGACATTGTCTCGAAGAAGGCGTTGGTGAAGTTTGGTATGTATCCGCTGATGAGGTAGGGTAGTGAGCCGAAGATGCTGAACACTATCCACGTCAGTGTCACGAGCAGGTATGCCTCTCGTCGGTCGAGGGTGTTTATCGAGTCTCTTCCGATGTATATGAACGTGAGTCCGCCTACCAGTGTTATTGCCACGGATATTGCGAAGGCCATGAAATCATCTTCGCCGTAGTACATCGACAGCGCCATGCACGTTGCCATCATGAACGCTTCGATGAGGAGCAGCGAGCCGATGATTTTATGTATGATTTTCAGGTTTATCATTCTAATTGAAGAATTTTTCCAGTTTTGTCAGGTCGATGTTGTAGCAGAAGACCACGACGGAGTCGCCTTCCTGCACTTGTGTGTCGCCGTTGACGAGGTATCCTTCGCCGTTGCGTACGAGTCCTCCGATGGTTGCTCCCTTCGGCAGTCCGAGTTCGAACACTTTCTTTCGTGTGATTTTCGATCCTGGTTGTGCGACGAATTCGGCTATGTCGGTGTTTATCGACATGAGGAAACGTGTATTGTTCACGTCGGCGTCGAGCATCATCTGGTAGATGTGGCTTGCGGCGAGTGCTTTCTTGTTGATGATGGTACCGATGTCGAGGCTTTCGGCCATTGTCACGTAGTCGAGGTTTTCCACCATTGCCACTGTCTTCCTCACTCCGAGTCGCTTTGCTGTCAGACATGCCAGGATGTTTGTCTCGGCATTAGGTGCCAGCGCTACGAAGGCTTGCGTGTTCTTTATGCCTTCTTCGGTGAGCAGTCCGATGTCTCGTCCGTCGCCGTGGATGATCATTGCGCGGCTGGTGTCTACAAGTTCATTGAGCACTTCGCATCGCTGTTCGTCCTGTTCGATTATCTTCACGTTCATGTATTCGGGCATTTTCTCCATTGCCCTCACTGCCGTGGCTCCTCCGCCCATGATGATCACGTTCTTCACGTCGGCATATCCTTCTTTTCCGACGATACGTCGGATGTAGGGTATGTACTGCCGTGTTGTCATGAAGAAGGCGATGTCGTGAAGTTGGAGTACGTCGTTGCCACCTGGTATTATCGTCTCGTCGTTGCGTTTTATTGCCACCACGTGATAAGGGTCGTCGGGTCCGCAAAGGGTGCGCAGCGGTTGGTTCAGGATTTCGCATCCTTCGCGTAGCTTTATGCCGAGCATCACGAGTGCACCGTTGTGCACGTCCCAGTATTGTCTGACCCACGACATCTTCAGTCCGTTCGTGATGTCGCGTGCTGCCAGTTCCTCTGGGTAGATGAGCGACGAGATGCCGATGCGGTCGAAGGTTGCTTTAAATCTCGGGTCGATATACTCGTTGTTGTCTATCTTTGCCACTGTGCGCTTTGCTCCCAGTGCCTTTGCCAGTATGCATGAGTTCATGTTTCTGTTCTCGTCGGGAGTGACGGCGATGAACAGGTCGGCATTCTTCACCCCTGCATCGTTCAGGGTCTTTATCCTCGATGCCGATGCGTGGATGGTCATCAGGTCGTACTCGCTGTTGATAGAGGCGAGTCTGTCTTCGTCGTCGTCGATGAGTACGGTGTCGTAGCGGTTTCTCGACAACAGTTTTGCCAAGTGGGTGCCAATGGCGTAGGCGCCTGAGATAATGATTTTCATTCTTTTAGTTGATAGCTAATGGGTGATGGCTAGTGGGTGATAGGTGTGACATGCTTTGCAAATTCCTCCCGAAGTTGAGCTTGCGAGGCTTCGATTACCTTCTTGATGCTTTCTTTGTCTAATCCTACCAGTTTATAGAGGCTTGCGGGGTCGCCGTGTTCCACGAAGTGGTCGGGCAGTCCCATTATTCTGATGTCGGGTTTCAGTCCGTGTTCGTTCATCCATTCCAGTACTGCGGTGCCCAGTCCGCCTTTCTTCACTCCGTCTTCTATTGTCACAATACGGCTGAATCGTTGTCCCACCTCTTCGAGGATGCTTTCGTCGACTGGTTTGAGGAATCGCATGTCGTAGTGTGCCACGCTCACGTCGCCTTCGATCTCGTCGATTGCCTGTGCCACGGTGTTGCCTATCGGTCCTATCGACAGCACTGCCACGTCGCTGCCGTTGCGCAGCCGTCGTCCTGTGCCTACCTTGATTTCCTCCATTTCGTTTCGCCAGTCTCTCATCACTCCCCGTCCGCGTGGATAGCGTATCACAAACGCTCCCTTGCCTGGCAGTTGGGCTGTGTACATAAGGTTGCGCAGCTCATGTTCGTTCATCGGCGAGGATATGGTCAGGTTTGGTATCGGCCTGAGTGCTGCCATGTCGAACGCCCCGTGGTGTGTCGGGCCGTCGGCGCCCACCAGTCCGGCTCTGTCGAGGCACAGTACGACGGGCAGGCCGAGGATGGCTACGTCGTGGATGATATTGTCGTAGGCACGCTGTGCGAAGGCGCTGTAGATGTTGCAGAACGGCTGCAGTCCGTCTTTTGCCATTCCTGCTGAGAACGTCACGGCATGCCCTTCGGCGATGCCTACGTCGAACGTGCGGTCGGGCATGCGCTCCATCATTATGTTCATCGAGCATCCTGTCGGCATTGCCGGCGTCACGCCCACGATTTTTTCGTTCATCTCTGCCAGTTCGAGCAGTGTCTCTCCGAACACGTCCTGGAACTTCGGTGGCATGTTGGTAGTGTCCTGCTCAATGCGTTCGCCTGTCTCGGGGTCGAATTTCCCCGGGGCGTGCCACACTGCTGCGTCCTTCTCCGCCGCCTCGAAGCCTTTTCCCTTCACGGTGTGGAGGTGGAGCAGTTTCGGGCCTTTCATGTCTTTCAGTTGCTCGAGCACGCGTACGATGTTCTTCACGTCGTGTCCGTCGAAGGGTCCGAAGTATCTGATGTTCATTCCCTCGAAGATGTTCTGCTGCCTGGCCAGTGCCGATTTTACGGCGTTGCCCAGTCGGATGAGCTCGTTCTTGCGTTTTTCGCTGAGGAATCCAGCTTGTCGGAGCAGTTGCGATGCACGGAATCGCAGGCGGTTGTAGGTCTTGTTGGTGTTCAGCCGGAGCAGGTATTTCTCCATTCCTCCCACGGCGCGGTCGATCGACATGTCGTTGTCGTTGAGCACGATGAGCAGGTCGTTAGGCGACGACGACACATTGTTCAGTCCTTCGAAAGCCAGTCCTCCGCTCATTGCCCCGTCGCCGATGATGGCCACAATCTTCCTTTTTCCTTTCGATGCCACTGCCATGCCGAGCGCTGCCGATATCGAGTTAGATGCATGTCCGCACGTGAACGTGTCGTAGGGACTCTCCTCGGGCGATGGGAACGGTCTGATGCCGTGGAAGCGGCGGTTGGTGGCAAACTGCTTGCGTCGTCCTGTGAGCAGTTTGTGAGCGTAGGCCTGATGGCCCACGTCCCACACCAGACGGTCCTCCGGAGTGTTGTAGACATAGTGGAGGGCCACTGTCAGTTCCACAACGCCAAGGCTCGAGGCAAAGTGACCGGGGTTCACGGCCACCTCCTCTATTATGTCTTCCCTCAGTTCCTCGCATACCTTCGGCAGTTCTTCTATCGACAGCCGTCGGAGGTCGGCGGGACTATATATCTTGTCGAGGATGTCAAACTTCTTATTTTCCAATCTTTTCAGTTTTCATTTTTGGGTTTTCATTTTTGGGTTTTCAGTTTTGAGTTTTCGTTTAGCCATCACCAATCACCCATCACCCATTCTACAATACGCCTGCAAACTTACACAAAAAAAATGAAACGGCCCACTCTTCGAGTGAAATAATCGCTTTTGTCTTTTTTCCATCTTTCCTTTCTGCTTCATCCTGCCGTTGCTGCCGGCTTTGTCTGCCTTTTCCTCCGGCTGCAGTACATGGGCTCTGTACTCCAAGTGCATGGCTTTTGTACTCCGAGTACATGGGCTTTGTACTGCGAGTACATGGACGTTGTACTTTTTCAGAGCCCCCTTATATCCCCCGGAGGGGGAAGCTAATGGCTAAATGTTAAAAAGTTAAATGTTGAGCCCGAAGGGCTTTCGTTATTGTTATCGTTATCGTTAACGTTATCGTTGTCGTTATCGTTTTATCTTGTCAGCGAGAACTTGAGCCGGAAGCCGAAGTCGTTGGTTGTGGTGGGATATGAGTTCGACGCGAGGAGCGGTGTGTTTGTCTGTCGGTCGAAGTAGAAGCTCATGGTGAGGAGTCGGGAGAGTGTATAGTCGGCGAGGAAGGAGATCTTGAATGTTGTGTTTCCGCTGCTTGCCACGCTTGTGACTGTTGCGATGTCGCGTGTGAGCATTGCCTGCCGGCGGAATGAGAGGTCGAGGCGGAGGTTGAGGTCGCGGTTGACGCTGCTCTTGCGGTTGTTCTGCGCTGTTTCGTTCTGCCGCTGGTTCTGGTCGGCGGAGGTGGTCTTCTTGTTCTTCACTTTGCGGTGGTTCTTGCTGCCGAAGAGGTTGAAGTCGTTTATCTTGTAGGATGCTCCGATGACCCAGTCCTTGGAGGTGTTCTCGTTTATTTGTATTGACGTCATTGAGAGTGTGACCAGTCGTGTGCTCTTGTATTCGAGCTTTGTGGTGAGTCCGTTGTTGAACGTGAGGTCTACTCCGAGCAGTGGGCTGAACTGTTCGTTGAGGCTTACGGCGGAGACGTTGTACATGCTGTTTGGTATTGGTGCTCCGCTTGTTGCGTCGGTGATGAATCCGAGTCCGTTCATGTATTCCATGTATGTGGAGTATGTGGAGTAGGACCCTACGGCGTAGGTGCTTCTGTAGGCATGACGCAGTGTGACGCTCTTGAAGATGTCGCGGAACCAGGGCAGTTTTCCGAGTCCGCTGTAGTTGATGGTCCAGTTGGGGAGCATTTTTGAGATTGCGGGGAATATGGCGAGTCCTGATTTCCCCATGTTGGTGTATGCGTTGAGGAATGCGGGCACCATTACGTCGGCGCTGTAGCGGTTGACTTGTCCGTTTTCGGGCGAGAATTGTTCTCCGGCGCGCGATGTGCCCTGTGGGTATGTGGAGCCGATGTATTTGTTTTCTACTTGCTGTCGGTATGCGTCGAGGGAGTTGCAGAATCGGCTGAAGGTGGGTGAGTGGTAGCCGTTTGTGGCGTCGCCGAGACTCTCGAAGGCTGAGCGCAGGGAGATGGTTGTCATGGTGAGTGAGCCGCTCTGCGTGGTGGGGTTGCCGGCGTACATATATTGCACGCTCTTGGCTGTTGTCTGCTGTCGGGAGGCGGTGAGGTCGATCTTGAGGTTCTTTATCGGTTCTATTGTGGCTCTGAGCTGCAGGTCTTCGGTCTTGTTGGTGTTGGCAGGTGTTGCCACGGATTCGCTGACGAGGAGCCATCCGTTTTCGCGTGCACGCTCGATGTAGTCGTCGCCGGTGAGTCCGAAGGCGAAGTCGAGTCCTGGCGACATGATGCCTTGGTCGCGCTTTTGTCCGAAGGCGTCGCCGACCATCGGCATGAAGCCAGGGAGGGAGATGGAGTAGTTGTTGCGGTAGCTGAATCCGATGTTGCGTACGGACATGAGCAGCCGCGCAGCGAGTTGCGTGGCCTTATACCATCCTTTGTTCTCGAGGGGCTCTTTTGGCGTGACGGTGATTTTCAGCTTCAGGGCCGAGTCGACTTTGTTGGTTATGCGCAGGGTGTTGTCGTTGGTGGTTTTGTATTTCAGCCTGAAGCTTTTCCCGCTTTCGTCTTTTGCCGTCACGATGAGGCGTTTGCTCTTCTTTCCGTGGTTGACGGTGATGAAAGTGTCGGGCATGAGCGTGATTTCTTTCTCGAAGCTCTTCGAGTTTTTCGGCAGTTCTTTTCCCAGTGCGTTGTCGTCCTTTGCCTTAGTGTCGTTCTTTCCGGTTTTTGCTTTCTGTGCCGCTGTTTTCGAAGCGCGCTGTGTGGTTGGGCGCGAGTCTTTGTTGAACCGCGTGTTTGTGGCCTTGAGGAACGGTACGTGGTTGTAGAGTTTCTCGAGGTTGAAGGTGCCGTTGAGCGACAGCTGCCGCGTGTTGTTTATGGCGTTGCCGAGCGAAGTGCCGTCTTCGAGGTTGCTGCCTCTTATCCAGTTGTATGTGGCATTGTAGGAGGCGTCGCCGTTTATCCAGTCGAAGATAGGGATGAGGTTTAGCGGCAGCTGGTAGGAGGCGGTGAATGTCTGTGTGTAGTCGAGCGGGCGTCCGAGATTGCGTATTGAAGTGCGTACGGAGTCTTTCCATGCTTCGTAGCGGTCGGCATAGAGGTCTTTGTTTATCGGGGTGTAGGGTTCTTCTATCTCGGCGTGGGTGGCGCTGCGGAAGTTCATGTGGATGTTCTTCGTGAGGTCCCACTTTATGGCAAACTCACGGTTCCAGAGGAACTGTTCGCTGAAGGTGAGTGGCAGTTGCGATCCTCCGAGGTCTTCCATGTCGCGTTCCTGCAGTTCGTAGTAGTTGCGTAGGATGTCGGTGTTGAAGTTGACCGATTGTGGCAGCCAGTTGAGTCCGAATCGCTTTAGGATGTCGAACCATTTGCTCTTGCTTTTTATCTTCTTGAATGGCTCTAATGCTGTGTAGACAGGCACCCAGCTGTAGTCGAGCGAGCCGCGCCAGTTGTCTTCCTTTTCGTAGACGGTTGTCTCTCCGGAGGTGAAGCGGTGGGAGTGGCTGTAGGACACAGCGAAGTTGGCGGGGTCGTAGGGCATCGGATGGCGTTTGGTCTTCACTCCGACGCGGACGTTGTAGAGAGAGAAGTTGGTGTTGGTGGTCTTTGTCACCACGATGCTCTTCACGGAGTCGCGTTCGTGTTTCTCCAGTCCTTCGAGGGCCTCGTCGAGTTCGAGGTCGGTGTCGAGGGGATTGTAGCGTGGAGAGTTTTCCTCCTTGGTGATGGAGTAGTAGAGCGGTGCAGAGACTTTTATCTTGTCGGGGAAGAATTTTCCGAGTTCGAGGCTTGTCGTGACGCTGTAGTTCTTCTGGTCTTCGTTGAGTCGCTGTGCCACGCCCTCTTCAAGTCCGCCGAAGCCTTCGGAGAGATATCTTCCTTGCACGTTGATGGTGCCGAAGTCGGATAGTTGCATGTTCAGATTTCCTTGTGCTGCCCATCCGCCTTTGTTGTTGTATTCCTTCAGTCGGAGTTCGTTGACCCACACTTCTCCCGTCTTTGCTGTCGCTGCCTTGTTGCGTATGCCGATCATCATGGTCTTCACTTCGCCGAGCGACGGGTTGCCCATGATGCTTATTCTGTTGGCGGGGTTGTCTTCGTCGTATGTGGAGAATTCGCGGTTGTAGGATGCTCTTCCCTCTGTCTTTGCGATGTTGCGCTCTTTCTTCACGGCGGTGAATACCGACAGGGGTACGTCGAGCATGTTTTCCTGCGGCCACACGCGTCGACAGTCGGATTGCAAGAATCGGTCGTAGACCCCTGGCGCTGTCAGCTGGAGGGGAATCTCATATTCGTAGTAGTTGTTCTTATAGTCGCTACCCATGCGGATGAACACGGCCAGGTCGCCGTTCTCGAGCGATGTGGTGTTCATCTCGGGGGCATTGGCGTGGACGAACATCTGTATCCTCTTATACTGGCGGAGGTCGAGCGACGTGTTTTTATATACGGCCTTCGACGAGCCTGCCCCGAGCTCGCTGACTTCGAAGTCCAGTGCCTGCTCGTTGTTCTCCACGATCTGTGGCTGGTTAGGGTCGGAGTCGCGGCGTATGCCTGGAGGCATGACGTAGTTGACAGGTGTCTTGTCTTGGTTCTCTTCGAGGTTTACGGAGCTCACGGTCATTGTGCCCGTCGCCGGCTTGGTGTCGAGGTTCTGCTCATACATGCGCCATTCACCGCGTACGAGGTCGAGATTGGCGAAGCGGAGGACGATGGGGTTCTTGAATCCTGTGAGGAACATTCGCATGAAGCGGATCGACGTGAAGTCGTTGATAGACCCGAACCGGCGCTCTGCCTCGCGGAGAGGTATGCGGAACTGATACCAGGGCTCCAGTTCGCTAGTGCCGTTGCGCAGCTTTGGCTCAATCACTCGCTTGTCGACGATGAAGTTTTTTCCCACCTCGAAGTCCTCGGGACGTATCGAGACATGATACTGATAGTACTTCTCGTATTCGTTGAGGGTATAGTCTTGGTTGATGTCCTCCACGTCGGGCATCGTCTTGTACGACGTGTCGTAGTTCTCATTGCGGTTGTCGGTATCCGGCGAGTTGCCTTGCGGATTGTTGATATACTTGTATCGGCGGAAGATGTCGGCACGCATGTCGTCGTAGTCGGATCCGCGGAAGTAGTGGTAGTTGTCGGCAGCCGGGTCGTTCATTATGCTGTCGAATGCCGCTGCACTGACCTTTCCTTGTATCGACTGCAGGAACTCCTGATATGTTTCGAAGGCGCGCTCTTCCTCGTCGTTGAGTCCGTTGTAGCCGAGGTCCTGACGTGCACGGGCTCCACTGCTCGTGGCAAACGAGTAGGTCTGTGTGGTCTGTGTGGGTATCTTTCCCCACTGGGTGTATGTGATGCTGCTCGTTCCGTCCACGGGCAGACCGCTCTCGTAGAATTTCTTTCCGTCGCGTAGGATGTCTTCGCTCACCTCGCCCAGGTTGATGTAGAAGTCGCCGCTGTGCTCCGAGGCCGTTCCTTCTTCACGGGTATAGATGAACGGATCCATCATCCAGAACTCTATATATTCGATGTTGGCTGTTTCGAAGTCGCTTGTGTCGAGCTTGCGCATCATGCCTCCCCAGTGGCTCTCGGGGTTGTCGAACTTGCCTTCTGCATTAAGATCGGGGTTGAAGTTATACGGTCCGCGTTCTTGTGGATAGTAGGCAAGGCTGAGGGTAGATATTGTCGACGACGCTCCGTTGTAGGAACTCTGTTCGCGGTTGGGATAGAGTTCTCTGACATATACCTCGCGCAGATAGTGGTTTGATAGTTGGTTGAGGTCGCTCTTTATGTGTCCTGGAGTGAGCGACGATGAGCGTCGGGTGAAGAGAGGGTCGATTGTGTACCATGCCAAGAGCGAGCGGTTGTATCCGCTCTTCAGCGTTGTCTTGTCGGTCGACTCGTTGAACATCGACGGTACGCTCGAGAGTATCCACGATGTCGGGGTTGATACGTCGATGGAGCTTTCTGTATTCTCGAAGTCGTCGATGTAGGATGCATTGTCTTGTGTGCCGTGGCTCTGGCCTGCAATGAGCTGTGCAAACTCTCCGGTGAAGGAGATGTTGGATGGTTGTGTGAGGTGGAGGAACGGAATCTTGTCGAGCATGTTGGTGAGCCACTGGCTTTCTTTCTTCCAGTTCACGTTCACTCCCCACATGGTGTTGTTCAGCGGCTCCGATCCCATGGTCACTTTGGTGGTGAGGGCTTGTTCCGACAGATGTTGCAGCGTACCGCTCAGCTGGAAGTTCTTGGTGAAGTTATACTCCCAGTTGAATCCGAGCATTGTCTTTCTTGTCTGTCCGTAGTCGGTATTGCTTTCGAGCGAGACGTTTATGTTTGTCCCTGCCTCGAGGATGCTGCGGTTGATGATGGTCACCTCTCCGGCGTCGTAGTTGACCGTATAGTCCGACCCTTCAGTGAGTGGCACTCCTCCTGCGGTGACCACGACGGAGCCTTCGGGGATGTTTGCCTGTCCGAGCGATATGCGGTCGTCTGACGATCCTCTGAACTGTCCCACGAGCTGATACTTGTTCTTCTCGGCTATCTGTTTTGCCACTGTCTTCGTAGAGGTGTATAGTTCAGAGAAGACATATTTCTCAGCTGTTTCCTCTTGTACACCTGCCGCGACGAGTGCATTGCGTATGGTGGCGCCGAAAGGTTCTACCGATGGCAGGAACACTCGGCCTCGGCTGACGGTGTAGCCGTCTACGTAGTCGAAATATCCGTTGGGATGAGGCTTGTTGTTATTGTCGAGTCGGTCGGCTCCCATCAGTCGGATGAGTATCTGGTCTTTCACCTGTGGCTCGGGGATATAGCTCAGGTAGACGCCGGCAGTGTCGCTCTGGAACTTGATGTCGAGCCTGAACTTGTCTTTCTCTACGTTGGAGGCAAGCATGTAGACGTTTTTCATCATCAGGTCCCAGTTGCCTTGCGAGGGGTTGTTGCTGGTGTTCTTCAGTGCTTTGACGTATAGCGACTGCTTGACATCGGTGATGTCCGACGAGAATTCTCCCACCTGATATGTCACTCCTCCGTAGGTATATTCGAAGGCTACGGCGAGCACTTGGTCGGTTTGCAGGCTCATGTTGAGCGAGATGTATCCGAGTGCGCTGTTGACGGTATATTCTGATGATGACAGCAGGCGTGCATGCTCGAGCTTTTCGTAGTCGACGCCTCCAACGAGTCCTGCACCTTCGAGCACTGTCGATGCTTGGTCGCTGTCGCGTGCTGCCACCAGAGGGCCGACGAGTGTGGAATACTCTGTGTTGGCTGCGTTCGACGGTACGAGCGATCCTCCGCCCGACCATAGTGAGGTGTTTGAAATCTTCTCCGATTCGCCGAGGTCGGTCAGTGCGATGATGTTGCGTGTGTTCGACGACACTCCTGTCTTGTTGGTTATCCACACTTCTACGCGGTTGATCTTCACACCCGTCATGAGGTTGGGCAGAGTGCGCATTCCTGCGTCGTACTTGTCGCGGAAGTATTGTGAGAGGAAGAAGTGGCGGTTGTCTTCGTAGTTGGCTACATCGATTTCAAAGGGTGTGAACTGTGCTCCGCCCTTGGTGGAGACGGATTTGTTGTTCGACTTCTTCTGCGATGCCACCATCTGCAGTTTTAGTTTTCCGAACTGCAGGTCGGTGCGTAGTCCGAATAGCGACGATGCTCCCCGGATGAGTGTGGAGTTGGATGGGAACGACACGTATCCTGCTTCGAGCAGCTTCACGATTTCGTCCTCCTTGCCGTCGTACTTCAGCTTCATGTTCTGCGAGTCGAAGTCGAAGGTGGATTCTGTATTATAATTAAGGTTAAGGTTGACTTTGTCGCCCACCTTGCCTGTCATGTTGAGGTTGATTTTCTCGTCGAAGTCGATGGTCGTTGTCTTTCTGTTCCTCACTGGCAGCGACGGGTTGTCGATGTTTTTCAGTGTTGCTCCGAATTTCAGTTCGGCGCTTCCCTGTGTCTTTATTCTCACTCCTCCCGGGCCGAAGATTTTCTCTGCTGGTCCGAGGTCGAAGTGCATGTCGGTGAAGTCGAACTTTTCTTTTCCCTGTGTCTGGTAGATCTCGTCGTTCTTTTTTCGGAAGAAGTTGTCCATGAGTCGTTTCTCGCTCCACTTGCGATACTCGGCCGGTGTCATCATGATGGGCGCATTGACGTATCCTCCGCCGATTTTGATGCCTACGACATACATGTCGAGAGTGTCGTTGTATTCCACTCCGTATGGCAGGTTGTCGGGGCGCTTGAGGTCCATCGCGTTTTGGTCGAGGTCGTCGAAGGTGATTGGTGTGGTGCGTTGCACCTTCCAACGAGTGTTGAGCAGCGAGTCGGGTATCTCCTCGTCTTCGCCGAAGAGCGGTTGTGCCACGGGTTGCTGTTTGGGAGGCAGCGAGTCGTTCTGCTGCTTGATGTCGGTGTTGGCAGAGCGGGGCTGGCGATTGTTGCGGTTGTTCAGGGCTGTGGGCCTCTGGCGGTTACGGTTGCGGGTGGGGTCGTCTTGCCAGTTGCGATGGGGCACGGTAGTAGCATATCCCGCCATGCAGATGGCGAGAATCAGAAAGAGAAGTGCTACTAAGTTTTTCCTCATTGCTACTGGGCTGGTTTGAGAGTTATTGTCTTTCTATTGGGGCTATAGAGGCTATAGAAACTATAGATGCTATAGACGCTATTTTATCATCTTCAGCGCGAGTTTTATCACTTGCTCCACGGGCAGTTCCGGCTGTTCGATGAGTATCTGCTGCACCACTTTTGCCGATGGTGCTGGCGAGAATCCGAGCATGGTGAGTGCCGATACAGCTTCTTCTTTCACTGGGCTGCTCGTTGCGCTTGTTCCGCTGGCGGGCACATGGAGCTCCTGGGCGATGCCCGAGGCCACGATCTTGTCCTTCAGGTCGACGATTATGCGCTGGGCCGTCTTCAGGCCTATGCCCTTCACGTTCTTCAGTATGCGTTCGTCGCCTGCGGCGATGACGTTGCACAGTTCTTGCGGCGACATAGCAGAGAGTATCATCCGTGCCGTGTTTCCTCCCACGCCCGACACGCTGACGAGCATGCGATAGAGTTCGCGCTCCTGTTTGGAGGCGAATCCGTAGAGGGTAAAACTGTCGTCGCGTCCGCCCGTGACGAGATTCTCGTCGACGTAGAGCTTCACCTCTTTCTTGCCCTGAATGGCGCTATAAGTATTTAGCGATATGCCCAAAGCATATCCCACACCGGCTGTTTCTATCACAGCAAGTGCCGGCGAAAGCTCCGTGAGCTCGCCCCTGATGTATTCTATCATCTTTTGCCTTTTTTGTATATATACGAATAAATAACGCACTTTTTCCCGTCTTATTGCCTCGAAGAAAAAAAAGTAGTGGAATATAATGCTTATGTTACGATTTCTCTCCCTGTTTATCGGACTTTCCCGAAAACTTAAAACTAAAAACTGAAAACTTATAACCAAAAACCTCTTAAATAGACACATTCCAGATTAAAAACCTCGATTTTTGCCTTCAAACGCATTTTTCGGCCATTTTGTCGATTTCAGCCACTTTTTCACGAAAACGCTGCAATTATCTCTGTTTCAATTCTCTGCCGCGATTCCCCTCCCCAGGGAGGGGCTAGGGGTGGGCTTTGCTTTTTCATTAACCCAATGGGTTGACGTCATCAAAGGGCCCAAGTAACAGTCTTAAAGGGCCCATCTAATGCCATCAAAGGGCCCACTTACCAGCGCCAATTTTGCTTCCAGACGTCGAATAATTGTTCTATATCTCCAAAAATATATTCTGTTTGTCGTTTTTCGTCATCGTTTCTTCGTTCTCCGTCATTAACTCCGACCGAAGGGAGATCACCGCTTTCAAATTGTCACTTTTTTCTTTTTTGCGATCCAGCGAGTGATGTCAGTTCTCAGATATAACCGTCCCGCCGATGCTGGAATTTTTATTTTTAATAAAAAAATGCCGTGAAAACATGCATTATTTTCTTCAAAATACTTAACTTTGCAATTTAGAGTGGAATGTCGTCGCGGCTGAAAAAGTTCTGACGACATCGAAATAGCCAGAAATAAAAGCACATTAATTAAATAGAAATCAAGAAAACGATGAAGAAAATCAGAGCCGCCGTAGTGGGTTACGGCAACATCGGACGCTATGCCCTCGAGGCCCTCGAGGCTGCTCCCGACTTCGAAATAGCTGGCGTCGTGCGCCGGCAAGGTGACAAAGACAAGCCAAGAGAACTGGAAGACTACGACGTGGTCAGTAATATACGCGAGCTGAAGGACGTCGACGTGGCCATCCTCGCCACTCCCACACGCTCGTGTCCGGAGTATGCGAAAGATATCGTAGCCCTCGGGATAAACACCGTCGACTCGTTCGACATCCACACAAGCATCCTCGACTATCGCACCGAGATGATGCCACTCTGCAAGCAGAACGACGCCGTCAGCGTCATAGCAGCAGGATGGGACCCAGGTTCCGACAGCATAGTGCGCACACTCCTTCAGACCCTTGCACCGAAAGGACTATCCTATACCAACTTCGGCCCGGGCATGTCGATGGGACACTCCGTATGCGTGAGAGGTAAGAAAGGAGTGAAGGACGCCCTCTCGATGACAATTCCCACCGGCGAAGGCATACACCGCCGCATGGTATACGTCGAACTGGAAGAAGGCGCGCATCTCGAAGACGTGAAGCACGCCATAAAGTCCGACCCCTACTTCTCCTCCGACGAGACCCACGTGTTTGAAGTGGAGTCGGTCGACGAAGTGCGCGACATGGGACACGGTGTACACATGACACGCAAGGGAGTGTCGGGAAAGACGCAGAACCAGCTCTTTGAGTTCAATATGACCATCAACAACCCCGCACTCACAGGACAGGTGCTCGTCAACGTTGCACGCGCCTCGATGCGGCAGCAGCCAGGGTGCTACACGATGATAGAGATACCAGTCGTCGACATGCTCCCAGGCTCGCGCGAAGATGCAATAGCACATCTCGTGTGATAAGTCAGAAGAAAATAACAATACATCCGAATAACAAATAAGCAAAAAAACCTAATATTTACGATGAAAAGAACATTTAACCTCATTCTTGTTCTCATGGCGACGACTCTCGCCATGGCAGCACCCGTGAGCAGGCAGGATGCAAAGAAAGCAGCAGCAGAGTTTATGGCCTCACACGGTATGAAACTATCTCCCGTGGTGCCGTCTTATCGCGCACCGCGAAAAGGATCAGCATCGCAGGATGACTACTACTACATCTTCAACTCCGACGACGGCAAGGGATATGTAATCATCTCCGGCGACGACCGCACCGAACAAGTGCTCGGATACTCCGACGAAGGGACATTCGACCCCAATAACATCCCCGAGAACATGCAGGCATGGCTCGACTGGTATGCCCTCGCAATAAAAATCGTGGGCGAGAGCAGCGATGATCCCAACGCCTCACCAGCAAAAGCTCAAAGGAGGATATCGCCAGCCAAGAGAGCAATCAGCCCGCTCATTAAAAGCCGCTGGAACCAAGGAGGACCATACAACATCCTCGTGCCGTTCACAACAAACAGCGACGGCAGCCTCACCACAAACCACTGCGCTACTGGATGTGTGGCTACGGCCCTCGCACAGGTGATGTACTACCATCGCTGGCCAGAAGCAACCATCGCACGAATACCGCAGCACACAACAATCGGCGATCAGGTGATACCATTTGTGAAGGCAAACACACAACTGAAATGGGACCTCATGCAAGACACCTACAACGGCACAAACAATACGCCGCAAGACACTGCCGTGGCAGAACTTATGCTCTATGTAGGACAAGCACTTAAGATGGGCTATGGTCCATCGTCGGGGGCAGGACACGGGGAGAATGTACCATATCTGATGAAGAGATTCTTTGACTACGACGACAGCGGATGGTGCGCATCGCGTGGCAACTATACACTCGAGGAATGGGAAGACCTTATCTACAATGAACTCTTCGAAGGACGTCCCGTCAGCGGCTCCGGTGGAGGACACGCCTACGTGGTCGACGGCTACGACGGAAATGGACTCTTCCACGTGAACTGGGGATGGGGAGGCTCAAGCGACGGCTACTTCCTCATCGACGTGATGAACCCAGGTGACGGCAGAGGCATCGGAGCAGGCACTGTCGACGGAGGTTATCCCGTAGGGAACGCTATGATAAGCATCAAACCACGCGACGATGTAGAAGATCCTCAATACCCGCACCCGTCGTTCCTGGGATGCGACATCGACGGGACAAACGTCATTGCGAGAGTCTGCAACTGGACGGGCAACACCGCAGCAATAGATGCAGGACTCGCCTACCAAAACAGAACCGGAAATCTGACTATTATTGGTAGTACAAAACATAATACTCACACTGTAAATGTATATTATACATACAGCTTCCCTGTCTCGTCTCTTCCGAGAGGAACATGGAAAATCACACCCGTGGCAAAAGTGTCAACCGACCCCGAGTGGCATCCGCAGTTCGATTTCGATACGAAATGGATAGAGGCAAAGGTCGAAGGTGGCCAAGTCGAACTCTCATGGCATGACCCCGTAAACGGACTTAATGTTGACTCCATATTCGTGACCGGCACGCTCAAGAAAGACGATCGCCAGCTCATCAACGTCACGTTCAGTCAGACGATGGAAGAGTTCCAAGGCGACATCCATGCGTTTGTATGCCATGCAGACTCAACAGAGATGAGAAAAGTGAACACCACGTATATCAGTTGCGACAGCAAGGCAAGCCGCACGTTCGCCTTCCCGTTCACTCCGGCAGCAACTGGCACCTACAATATCTATATTGCCACCGACGGCGATGGGAAGAACATCATCGGTAACAGTTCAGTGGAGATCTACTCTACATCGCATCTGTACAATCAGCTTACTCTCAGCTCGTTTGCAGTCAACAACGGCGTCCAAGGCACTTACATCTTCGGACACTCGGCCATGGGAAAGATTGTCGTGAAGAATAACAATAAGACCAAGCCCTACGATGGTGTAGTGAAGGTGACAATATGGCAAGCACCCGATCCCGATAAGAACCTTTATTGGACAATGAGAAGTGTGTCGAATTATGTGCATATAGATCCGTCGGGCTCTATCGACATACCGTTCAAATTCGATGGACTGGAAAAAGGACCGCGATATGGCTTCAGTGTAGACAACGTCACACAGAACACCAACCTCAGAGGCTTATTCGGCTATGGAGTCGTCACCGATGGAATTATCTACTACAGAAATACCGGCGTAACTTGGGCAACGGAACCAAAGGAGAGTATCCTCGTTCGCAACTACAACTATGCTATCGACCTCAGACTTGCGCCCGGTGTGAAGACCATCGACGACAGGACAAACACTAACGCCATCTATATCCTTGCCGAGGGAGCTGACGTTCCGGAGGGTATTGAGGGAAAGAACATCATCATCGGCGATGTGGCCGAGAATATCACTATCACTGATGAGGAGCCGTTTGTGTCGCCCATCGACTTCGAGGCAAAGAAAATCACGTACAAGCGTACCATTGCCAAGAACAGCGACGGAAAGAACGCTTGGGAAGGACTCACGTTGCCATTCGAGCCAAATACCATCAGTGCCGACGGACAGATACTTAAGCTCAAGACTTCCGATGATGGCGACGGACAAGTGGCTGTGAAGACATTCGTCTATGTCGACGACAGCGATGTGATGACGTTCGACTACTCCGACCGCATCGAAGCCAATCTCCCATATGTCGTCTCTCTCCCTGAGGGCGATTTCAACGTTGCAGGCAAAGAACTGTCGTTCGAGGCTGAGAACGCTATCGTGAGCAATACGTTGGATGTCTTGGATATTCTTGGCACCAGGTCGTATAACTTCTGCGGGACGTTCCTGCAGAAGGACCTTTCCGATATATATACGCTCAATGCAGAGGGAACAGCGTTCGAACCCGTCGCAGAGGCATCTGTCAATCAGTTCCGCACCTATGTCACTACCTCGCTCTCCGAGGCAAAACGCGACAATAAGATATATATCGTCGAGAGCGAAGAGACCGGAATCAGTTCTGTCAATGCTGACGTTAATGTAAACGATAACAAGGTCTACGACCTGCAAGGCCGTCGCATGAAAGACGCTACTCTGAAGAAAGGCGTCTACATTGTTGATGGAAAGAAGGTTGTGGTAAAGTAAAAAGTATGAGAAAACTAACAATTGCATGCGTGCTTGCCGTCGCTTTTACTGCAGGTGCACAAGACAATCAGGGCGGTATCTCTCAGCAGATGCTTGAGAAGATAGAAACCTCGGCCGCCGGCATGCCACAAAGCAAGGCTCTCGTAAATGCCGTTGCTGCCAACAACATCGACGAGCTGGCGAAGAACTTTGCCAATCAAGGCGAGATTGACACCTACTTCAGCATTGAGACACCCAAGCAGTCGATCCACGACCAGAAGTCGTCGGGACGGTGCTGGATGTTCTCCGGGCTCAACGTGTTGCGCTCAAACTTCGCCCGTAGGCATAACGATACCATCCGCGTGGAGTACTCTCACGCCTACCTCTTCTTCTACGACCAGCTCGAGAAGGCCAATCTCATGCTGCAAGGCACTATCGACAATGCGCGTAAGCCCATCGACGGCCAGCGGGTGCAGTTTTTCTTCCATCATCCCATCAACGACGGCGGAACCTTCTGTGGCGTCAGCGATCTGGCAGAGAAATACGGACTCGTGCCCATGAGCGTAATGCCCGAGACCTACTCAGCCAACAACACGTCGCGCATGGCACGGCTCGTCTCGTCGAAGCTGCGTGAGTTCGGACTCGAGTTGCGCGATATGGTAAACGAGGGAAAGAGCAAGAGTGCGATAGAAAAGCGCAAGACGGAGATGCTCGGGGTCGTCTATCATCTCCTTTCTCTCACCATCGGCACACCGCCGAAGCAGTTCACCCATGCTTTCCGCAACAAGGAAGGAAAGACGGTGACCGCCGTCAGACAGTACACCCCCAAGCAGTTCTATGAAGAGACGGTGGGTGGCCCGATCAACGGAACATTCATCATGGTGATGAACGATCCTCGCCGCCCGTATCACAAGACATACGAGGTGGAATACGACCGTCACACCTACGACGGCCACAACTGGCGCTACCTCAATCTGCCGATGGACGAAATCGCCTCGCTGGCAATAGCTTCGCTTAAGGACGGGCGCAAACTCTATTCGTCATACGACGTAGGCAAGCAGTTCGACCGCAAACGTGGATACCTCGACACCGAGAACTACGACTACGAAAGCCTCACTGGTACTACCTTCGGGATGAATAAGGCCCAGCGCATCATGACTTTCGACAGCGGTTCCACCCACGCCATGACGCTCACTGCCGTCGATCTCGACAGCGAGGGCAAGCCTCTGAAGTGGAAGGTGGAGAATTCGTGGGGAGCAACGTCGGGTGTAGGAGGATATGCCATCATGACCCATCGCTGGCTGTACGAATACATGTTCCGACTCGTCGTAAACAAGAAGTATGTCTCGCAGCAACTTCTCGATGAGTACAACCAGAAGCCCGTCATGGTAATGCCCGAAGACCCGCTATTCACTGTTGATGAATAAATAAAAAGAAGCCTCACTCCGTCCCCTCTCCCTTTTGGAGAGGAGCCAGGGGTGAGGCTTCTTACTTTTATCCTTAATTATAATCCCTATGAAACGAAAAATCATCCTTCCCGTTGTGGCTGTCGTGATGCTTGCCATCCTCTACGGCCCCTGGCTGCTGCTATTGCTCCTGGCAATACCCATCGGCATGTATGTGGCCAACTACATGAACAAGCGCGATGAGATCATCGACTCCACTCCCGCTTATGCCACCATCGACGATGTCACCGCTCTCTATGGTGAACCCGACGATGTGGTTGTGCTCGACGTTGCAAGAGCCAATGAGCTCAATGCTCTCATTCTCTTCTACGATGACCGCGGTCTTGCCATCATCGACCAGCGCGAGATTCCCATCGCGCGTATCACCGGCGTAGCACCAAAAAATCTTGCCATTGCCGGTTACATGCCCGAGGACTATGGCCTTGTCGTCAACACCCTTGTGCCCTGTCACACCACTATGCGACTGTCTGTCCGTGGTGATATGCGACTTGCCCAGTCGCTCGCATCGCAAGTGGTGAGCCATCTGAAGACGCGGACTTCTGCCGAATGACCACATGGTCTGTGGCAGTACATGGCTTTTGTACTGACAGTACATGGGCCTTGTACTGGGAGTACATGAGCTTTGAACTGAGAGTATATGGGCTTTGTACTGGCGTACGAATAGTTTCATGTCGGCGACAGGGGGCTCGGTCATCAGAGATTCTTTATGCTGATGCCGCTTTCGGGCAAAACAATAGGATGACACACTCTTAATGCTTGTGTCATCCTATTCTTATTTATGGCCTCGGCAGGATATGTGTCTTTAAGAATCTTCTGCGGTCTTGTTCTATTATTTCTGAGTTTTATATTTCTCTTATTTTCCTTCGAAGACTTTGTCTGCGAAGTCGAGCATCCACTTCCAGTCTATTGCCGAGTGGCCGTGCTGCAGGTTGCGTCGTACGTATCCGAGGCGCTCGCCGATGGCACTTGTGTCGTAGTCGGCTGGCCACTCCACGTTTGGTAGTCCTTTGCCTGTGAGCATCTTCCACACTGGGCTTGCGGCCTGTAGCGATAGGAACTCGCCGCGGGTGTCGAACCATGGCTCGTCGAAGCCTTCTACGAGGAGCGCGCGGGGGGCGATGCATGCGAGGAGCATGTGCTGGTCGAAGAGCATCTGGTCTTCATGGCCGGCGTATTTGTCGTAGGCTCGGCAGTACCAGTGTGTGAACGCGCGGGTCTCGGTGGTGATGTTCTCGCCGTAGTTGCGCTTGGCGAGTGGCACTCCTCCGCCCCCTGTCTGGTTGGGCACCACCACAGGGAATCGCTCGTCGAAGGCTCCTGCAATGAGTGCCGCCTTTCCGAGTCGCGAGCTGCCCGTGAGCACCACGCGGCTGGCATCGATGGCACTGTCGCGCTCGAGCATGTCCATGCCTCGCGACAGAGCCCATGCCCATGCGGCGAGACAGGTGGTGTTGTCGATGCGAGTATTGTCGCGAGGGCCCCAGAGCTCGAACACGCGGTTGTAGGCGTAGCGGTTTTGCTCCTCGAGCGACGAGGGGTTGGGGTCGGCAGAGACATCGTTGTAGCATGCGGTGACAAATGCATAGCCGCGTGCAAGGATTGAGCTGACGGGGTAGTAGCTCACGGTGTCGGGATTGGCACACAATCCTCGCGGTGCCTCCTCGCGATAGAGGTTTAGCGGCACGTCGCGCGTGTCGGTGATTATGATTTCCTCGTCGGTGAGGATGGTGTGGTTGCCCCGATAGTTCAGCAGCATCACTGCGGGCACTTGCTTTCGCGTGCTGGTCGGTGTGATGATGAGCCAGTCGACGAATGGTCCTGTCTTGTCTTCCCGGAACCACATGCGCACCTGTCGACGGTGGCCGAAGCCAGCGAGGGTTGTGCCTTCCTCAAGTTGTTCGAGGTAGATGGGCGAGGGTGGGGGCATCTGGCCGTACATCTCGCTCTGGAAGATGCCGAGTATCTCTTTCCGGCGCTGCGGCCACGTGTTTTTCTTCACTCGCCTTCCGTCGGCGAAGCGCAGAGGGTCGGGCAGGGTATAGGGAGCCACGCGGCTCTCGTCGTAGTTCACTTCCTGCGCCAGCAGGTTCGCGGTCGATATGAAAGCGACGGCGATGATGATGAATAGTTTTCTTGCCATGAGGTTTAAGGTTAGTAATAAAAAAGGGACATGCGCGTGGCGTGCGATGTCCCTTTCTCGTATGTTTATTCAGCGTTTTCGGGTGTCTCCACAGCCTTGAAGTTTTCAAGATCTTCTGGGTTGAAGTTCTTTATGTAGGCTGCTTTTCCGATGATGTCTTCCTCGGCCATCCGTACGTATACGTTGGCTGATTTCGTGAACAGCTCGGGCGCACGTGTTGCATCGTCGATGATGAGGAGCGACATCACGAGCTCTGCGGTGATGTCGTAGAGCCGGCGTGCGAGGAAGTCGTGCACGTCTTGTCTGCCGAATGCCTTCACCGTGGCGATGGCGTCTTCGTAGACAGGGATAAGTCTGAGGATGCGATCCTTCAGCGGTTGCAGTGCGTCTGCTACTTCCTTCTCGGCCATCTCGCGGATGTTGGCGAGCATGGTGCCGTTGGAGATGTAGCGTATTGCAGCGACCACCTGCAGCTGTGTCGTTCCCTCGTAGATGGAGAAGATGCGGGCGTCGCGGAAGAGGCGTTGGCTCTTGTACTCCATGATGAATCCCGAGCCGCCGTGAATGCTTATGGCGTCGTAGGCGTTCTGGTTGGCATACTCCGAGTTCATACCCTTTGCCAGCGGTGTGAAAGCGTCGGCAAGGCGCTGATATTTCTTCAGTTCCTGCTTCTCCTCGGGCGTCAGTTTACGGTCGCGCTCAATGTCTTCGAGAGCCTTGTAGATGTCCACGTAGCGAGCCGTCATGTAGAGCAGTGAGCGTCCGGCGTCGAGCTTTGCCTTCATGCGGCTGAGCATGTCGTAAACGGCGGGGAAGTTGATAATCTTCTCGCCGAATTGTGCGCGCTCCTTTGCGTATGCGAGACCTTCGTTGTAGGCTTCTTGCTCCACTCCCACCGATTGTGCGGCGATGCCCAGACGGGCGCCGTTCATCAGTGCCATTACGTACTTGATGAGTCCCAGGCGTGTGCTTCCGCAGAGATAAGCCTTCGCGTTCTTGTAGGTAAGCTCGCATGTAGGTGAGCCGTGGATGCCGAGCTTATGCTCTATGTGACGCACGTCGACACCTCCGTCGCGCTTGTCGTAGATGAACATCGACAGTCCTCTGCCGTCCTTTGTGCCTTCTTCCGAGCGGGCGAGCACAAGGTGTATATCGCTGTCGCCGTTGGTTATGAAGCGCTTCACGCCGTTCAGTCGCCAGCACTGGTTCTCCTCGTCGTAGGTGGCCTTCAGCATCACTCTCTGAAGATCGCTACCGGCATCGGGCTCGGTGAGGTCCATCGACATCGTCTCGCCCTGACATACGCGTGGGATGTATTTCTCGCGTTGTTCCTCGGAGCCGAACTCGTAGAGGGTGTCGATACAACTCTGGAGACTCCAGATGTTTTGGAAACCCGCATCAGCGGCTGAGATTACCTCGCTCAGCATTGAGAACACCGTGTTCGGAAGGTTCAGTCCCCCATATCGGCGAGGCATCGAAATGCCGTGAAGCCCTGCCTTGCGTGTGGCGTCGAGGTTCTCGAAAGTCTTCGAGGCGTAAATCATGCGTCCGTTCTCGAGGTGTGGGCCTTCGAGGTCGACACTCTCGGAGTTAGGTTCGATGATGTTTGCGGCCACGTCGCCGGTGATCTCAAGAATCTGCTTGTAGTTCTCTATCGCATCCTGATAATCGACAGGTGCGTCCTCAAACTTATCTTTGTCTTCGTATCCCTTCTCTTTCAGGTCTACGATCCTTTTCATAAGCGGATGATTGAGGTGGAACCCAATCTCCGGATGGTCGGAAAAGTAATTTGCCATAATATATCTTTATTTATTATTCTTTATGCAATCTTCTACCAATGCGTACTACTAATCCTCCTGCGCAGAAACCAGTGATGAAGCGGAGTAAGTCTCTCGGCCATGAGGTTTCAGCGAAAAAAATGCCAGCGACAAGGGATACTATACATCCGATGATGAGAAGATAGTCTAAAACTTTCATCTTATTTTGTTTAACATATAATTATCATCTAATTATCCATATAATACTACGCATATACGGGTTCCATATCTTTGTTAAGCAGGATACATTCGTTTGTCTCCTCATCGTACCCATAGCGTTCTCCCTGTAGTGACGGCTGCCCGAAATTGATAAGCAAGCCAATGGGCTTTCGTGTCAGTCGCAAGTAGTTGAAGAGTTGTGCCCTGTGAGCAGAGTTCAACTCGTCTACAGACTTGAGTTCGACTACGACATCGCCCACCACAAGGTCCATCTGGTAAAATTTCTCTAACTGATGATGCTTGTAATAGCAAGGCAGATGTTTTTCCCGTTCGTTGGCAATATTGTTGTCAAGTAGTTCAAGGTGGAGTGCTTCATTATATACAGGTTCCAGTAATCCCCAACTCAATTCGTCGTGAACATTCATTGCTGCTCCGATGATTTGATATACGGTATCCTTATACTGCTTGAAATCCTTTACGAACATACGTTATACATTAATGGATAATTCGTGGTAATTCGTGTTTATAAACTACTTACTGTTTTGTTTATAATACTTAATCAGCTTGGGAACTACTTCCTCAACGGTGCCCACGATAACATAGTCGGCAATGCGGTTGATTGGAGCATCGGGGTCGCTGTTGATAGAGATTATGATGCTAGAGTCTTGCATACCGGCAATGTGCTGAATCTGTCCTGAAATGCCGCAAGCAATATACACCTTTGGATGAACGGTGACACCCGTCTGACCAATCTGACGGTCGTGGTCGATCCATCCTGCGTCTACTGCTGCGCGCGAGCCTCCCACTTCGCCGTGGAGCACCTTTGCCAGCTGGAAGAGTTGGTCGAATCCTTCTTTCGAACCCACGCCGTAGCCTCCTGCCACGACGATGGAGGCGCCCTTCAGGTTGTGCTTGGCGGCTTCCACGCGGTGTTCGAGCACTTTCACGAGGAATGCCTCTGGCGAGACATATTTCTCAACCTCGGGATATACCACTTCTCCGCGATACTCCCCATCGTACAGTGCTTTCTGCATGACGCCCGAGCGCACCGTTGCCATCTGCGGGCGATGGTCGGGGTTGACGATTGTTGCAACGATGTTTCCACCGAAGGCAGGGCGAATCTGATAGAGCAGATTCTCGTACACTTTTCCGTCTTTCTTGCTTTCGTAGGAACCAATCTCCAGCTCTGTGCAGTCGGCTGTCAGTCCGCTGGTGAGTGAAGAGCTGACGCGTGGACCAAGGTCGCGGCCAATCACCGTAGCGCCGAGCAGGCAGATCTGCGGCTGTTCTTCTTTGAAGAGATTGACTACAATCTCTGTGTGTGGAGCCGATGTGTAGGGGAACAGTCCTTCTCCGTCGAAGACAAACAGCTTGTCTACTCCGTAGGGCAGTATCTGGTCTTCAACTTTGCCTTTGATGTCGGTGCCGATGACAACGGCGTGGAGTTCAACTGAAAGCTCGTTGGCAAGCTTACGACCTTTGGTTAGCAATTCTTGTGAAACCTCGGCAACATTCTTGCCTTCTATTTCTATATATACAAAAACAGCCTCACCCCCGGCCCCTCTCCGAGGGGAGAGGGGAGTGGATACTCCTTCAGCTTTAATGTTATTCTGCATATTCATATATTTATTATTTATTTAATTCTTCTTTTATCCGAAGTATTACCGATTTTACATCGCTGTTCACTTCTTCATTTTTAAATCGGATTACGCGGAAGCCTCTCTCTTTCAAATAGTGTGTCCTGATTTCGTCGTTGTGGTGTTGGACTTCATCGTCGTGATATCCGCCATCTACTTCGATAATCAGTTTTTCCGACAGGCATACAAAATCAGCTATATAATCCAATATGGCATGTTGTCTACGAAACTTATAGCCTTGCAGCTTGTGGCGAAGAGCATCCCATAGGACTTTTTCGCTCACTGTCATTTCCTTGCGATTTTTCCTTGCATTTTCTTTTAGCAAATCGTATCTGTCGGGAGCTGCAGTCTCGTATCTATAGCTCATTTGTTCCTGTTTTCTTTGCTATTTGCTCCCCTCTCCCGTCGGAGAGGGGGTGGGGGTGAGGCTTATAATATTTTCTCTGCCAGCAGTTCTGTGAGCAGTTCGTTTATTTCCTGGTCTGAGCTGGTCAGAGTCTTCGATTCCTTAGTCTGGAACACGATGTTCTTCACTGCCTTCACCTTCGTCGGCGATCCTGATAGTCCGCACTGTGAGGCGTCGCCATCGACGTCGGCTACGCTCCACTGGTTGAGTGTCAGGTATGGCCGCTCGTCGTAGAGATAGTCGTAGTCGGTGCCTTCAGCCGGTCGTTCCATGGGGCATGTGGCTCGTTTGTATTTCATCACGAGCTTTGCATTCTGCGGGCGACAGGGCGCTGCCGAGCCGTTGACGGTGATGACTACGGGCAGAGGAGCCTCTACCACTTCCACTCCTCCGTCGATCATTCGGCGGATGGTGGCCTTGCCGTCTTCTATCTTCAGTATTTCCTCGGCATACGTCACCTGGTTCAGTCCCAGTTTCTGTGCCACCTGTGGTCCCACCTGTGCGGTGTCGCCGTCGATGGCCTGGCGTCCGCCGAGCACGATGTCGACGTCGCCGATCTTCTTTATTGCCGTTGCCAGGGCATACGATGTTGCCAGTGTGTCGGCTCCTGCGAAGAGACGGTCGGTGAGCAACCAGCCTGTATCGGCACCGCGATAGAGGCCCTGACGGATTATCTCGCCGGCGCGTGGAGGTCCCATCGTGAGGATTCCTACTGTTGAACCAGGGTTCTGCTCCTTCAGTCGGAGCGCTTGTTCGAGAGCATTGAGGTCCTCAGGATTGAAGATTGCCGGCAGTGCAGCGCGATTCACGGTGCCCTCAGCAGTCATTGCGTCCTTGCCGACATTGCGGGTGTCGGGGACCTGTTTTGCCAGTACTACAATTTTCAGTTTCATAGATCTATGTTATAATTATATAGTTTTCTGAAATAGTGTACAAAAGTAGCAACTTTCCCGCACCCTGCCAAATTCTCTGTCTTAAAAAACTACAAAGCTTGCGATAATGCATTGAAAAGGTTGGTGTTTGTGCCTGTCGGCAGTACAAAAGCCATGTACTCCCAGTACATGATCTTTGTACTCCCAGTACATGGGCTTTGTACTCGGAGTACAAGAGTCGTGTACTGTTGCCGTATAGTTCTTTTGGCGTTGCATGAGCATCTTTTCTCCTTTGCATGAGGGCAATGAAAAGCCGGCGGGGAGATATTTGTAGTTCTCCTCGCCGGCCGTGTAGTTTTGGTTTTTAGTTTTGGGTTTTCAGTTTTTGGTTTTCAGTTTTGAGCTTTGGTTTCACCCACCAACCTTCAACCTCTTAACCCTTTAACCTTTTGACCTAACTATTGTATTCTTGCCAGCTCTTGATCTTTATGTCGTTCTCTTTCAGTGTCGTGAAGGCCTGTATGAATGCCTTTGCGAGTCGCGTGTTGGTCATGAGCGGAATGTTATGGTCGATGGCTGCCCGTCGGATGCGGTATCCGTTGGTGAGCTCGCGCTTGGTGTGGTTCTTCGGCACGTTCACTATGAGGTCGAACTTATGGTGGGCTATCATGTCCAACACGTTGTCGGCCTTCTCTTCGTCGGGCCATGCCACCTCCTGTGCGGGTATGCCGTTGTCGTTGAGGAACCGTGCGGTGCCGCTGGTGGCGTAGATCTCGTAGCCTTGCTGCATGAGCATGCGTGTAGGTTCGAGCAGGTCAACCTTGCCCTTTGCCCCACCTGTTGAGAATAGCACGGCGTGCTTCGGTATGCGGTAGCCAGTGGCAATGAGGGCGTTGAGCAAAGCCTCGTTGAGGTCGTCGCCCAGACAGCCCACCTCACCCGTCGACGACATGTCGACTCCGAGCACGGGGTCGGCGTTCTGCAGACGGGCAAAGGAGAACTGCGACGCCTTCACGCCGATGCGGTCGATGTCGAACTCCGACTTGTCGGGACGCGAATAGGGGGCGTCGAGCATTATCTTCGTGGCCGTCTCTATGAAGTTGCGCTTCAGTATCTTCGATACGAAGGGGAACGAGCGCGACGCTCTCAGGTTGCACTCTATCACCTTCACCTCGCGGTTCTTGGCGAGGAACTGAATGTTGAACGGTCCCGAGATGTTGAGCTCGGCAGCTATCTTGCGCGCTATTTTCTTCATCTGGCGGATGGTGGAGAAGTATACGTGCTGCGCCGGGAATATCATGGTGGCGTCGCCGGAGTGCACACCGGCATATTCAATGTGCTCAGATATGGCATACTCCACTATCTCTCCCTTGTCGGCCACGGCGTCGAACTCCATCTCTTTCGTGTCCTGCATGAACTGCGACACCACCACCGGGTATTCCTTCGACACCTCGGTGGCCATGTTCAGGAAGCGGTGCAGCTCTTCATCGTCGTAGCACACGTTCATCGCAGCGCCTGAGAGGACATACGATGGGCGCACGAGCACGGGGTATCCCACTTCGGACACAAACTCCTTGATGTCGTCGAAGCTTGTCAGTGCGCGCCATGCCGGCTGGTCCACTCCAAGCTTGTCGAGCATTGCCGAGAACTTGTCGCGGTTCTCTGCACGGTCGATGTCCACCGGACTGGTGCCCAGTACGGGCACTCCCTGGCGATGGAGCTTCATGGCGAGGTTGTTGGGTATCTGTCCTCCCACGCTCACTATCACTCCTCGGGGTGACTCGAGGTCGATCACGTCGAGCACGCGCTCCAGCGACAGCTCGTCGAAGTAGAGACGGTCGCACATGTCGTAGTCGGTAGAAACGGTCTCGGGATTGTAGTTTATCATTATCGACTTATAGCCGAGTTTCCTTGCCGTATTGATGGCATTCACCGAGCACCAGTCGAACTCCACGCTCGAGCCGATGCGGTAGGCGCCGGAGCCGAGAACGACAACCGACTTCTCGTTGTGGTAGAAGTTGATGTCGTGGGCAACCTTATACGGCGTTGCCTCAGTGCTGTCGGTTGCAGTGGCAGGTGTCTGACTGTTCAATTGTCGCGTGAAGTCGTCGTCGAAAGCTGGAGCGGCTGAGTAGGTGAAGTAGAGATAGTTGGTCAGTTCGGGATGCTCCGATGCCACGGTGTTTATCCTCTTCACCATCGGCATGATGCCCCTCTGCTTGCGGTGGCGGCGCACCTCGAGGTTCTCTTTCTCCATGTTTCCGCTTTTCGGTTTCAGCACGAAACGTGCTATCTGGAAGTCGGAGAACCCGCAGCGCTTCACTTCGAGCAGGAGCGAGTCGGGCAGGGCGTCGAGCGAGTCATACTTCAGCAGCTCGCCTTTCAGGTCGACGATGTGCTTCAGCCTGACGAGGAACCATTTGTCTATCTTCGTCAGCTGCTCTATGCGGTCTACACTGTATCCTTCTTCCAGTGCCTGTGCGATGGCGAAGATGCGCAGGTCGGTAGGGTTCTCCAGGGCGTCGTCGAGGTTTTCGAAGCGTATGTGGTCGTTGCCCACGAATCCGTGCATGCCCTGGCCTATCATGCGCAGACCCTTCTGGATCATCTCCTCAAATGAGCGGCCGATAGACATGATCTCTCCCACCGATTTCATCGACGATCCTATCTGCCGCGACACGCCGACGAACTTCGTGAGGTCCCAGCGGGGTATCTTGCATATCATGTAGTCGAGCTGCGGAGCCACGTATGCCGAGTTGGTCGTGCCCATCTCGCCTATCTGGTCGAGCGTGTATCCCAGCGCAATCTTCGCAGCTACGAAGGCGAGCGGATAGCCTGTTGCTTTCGAGGCAAGGGCGCTCGAACGGCTCAGTCGGGCGTTGATCTCTATGATGCGGTAGTCGTCGGTCTCGGCGTTGAAGGCAAACTGAATGTTGCACTCTCCCACGATGTTCAGGTGGCGCACGCAGCTGATGGTGAGCTCCTGCAGCATCTTCACCTGGTCTTCCCTGAGCGAGCATGTCGGTGCCACCACTATGCTCTCGCCGGTGTGGATGCCCAGCGGGTCGAAGTTCTCCATCGATGCCACGGTGAAGCAGTGGTCGTTGGCGTCGCGGATGCACTCAAACTCTATCTCCTTCCATCCCTTCAGGCTCTCCTCCACGAGTATCTGCGGCGCAAAGGTGAAGGCGCTCTCGGCAATCTCGCGGAAAGTCTTCTCGTCGGGACAGATGCCCGAGCCGAGTCCGCCCAGTGCATATGCCGAGCGTATCATGATGGGGAATCCTATCTCGCGTGCAGCCTTCAGCGCGTCGTCCATGCTCTCCACGGCATGGCTCACAGGGGTCTTCAGTCCACGTTCGTCGAGTTTCTTCACAAATCGGTCGCGGTCTTCCGTGTCCATGATAGCCTCCACGCTGGTGCCGAGCACCTCTACGCCATACTCCCTTAGCGTGCCGTTCGTGTAGAGCTCGGTGCCGCAGTTCAGGGCTGTCTGCCCACCAAAGGCAAGCAGGATGCCGTCGGGGCGCTCCTTCTTTATCACCTCTGTAACGAAAAAGGGCGTCACCGGCTGGAAATAAACAGTATCGGCGATGCCCTCAGACGTTTGGATAGTGGCGATGTTTGGATTGACTAACACGGAGAAGATACCTTCTTCACGCAATGCTTTCAGTGCCTGCGAACCCGAGTAGTCAAACTCGCCCGCCTGCCCGATTTTCAGTGCCCCTGAACCCAGCACGAGCACCTTCTTCAAAGTCTTACTCATATTGTTTATTATTGTGTTATGTTGAAAACCGTGGCAAAATTACAAATATTTTCCCAAAATAACACCAACCAGACAAGGAAAAATAAAAAAAACTTTCGATTTGCAAGATTATACCGTTTTTTCGCACTCCTGTCATCACT
>JAFUVV010000050.1 GCA_017477435.1 Prevotella sp. | reverse complement strand
CCATGCACCTCACCTCTTGTCCCTCGGACAGCTACATTATACCTGGAACATAAAAAAACTCCTTAAATATGGCAAAGATAGCACTTAGTTTATCAGGCGGCGGCTATAGGGCAGCTACCTTTCATTTGGGTACTCTCGCGTACCTGAATCATCTGAAAACATCTGACGGTACTCCCCTGCTCGACCATGTCAACGCAGTGTCGACGATATCGGGAGGCACACTCACAGGACTATGGTTCATACTCGGAAAGTGCCGAGGATGGAGCAACGCCAAGATAATCAGCACCCTATACGAAAAACTACAGAAGGGAAAGATTATCGACCGGGCTGCTTTGGAGTTCATCAATGGCAAAAACAAGAACCATTCGCTCATACGCGAGATGGTAAAGATATACGATGAAGACATTTTCGAAGGAGCGACGATGAACGACCTGATGAAACGCATCGACGACATCAGCATCGACGACTTCTCAGCCAATGCCACTGAGTTCACCAACGCTACCGAGTTCAGGTTCCAGGTAGGCACGAAACAGAAGACATCGAAAGGCGGCACATCGCAAGGGGTGATAGGAAATTCTTTCTACAAGATTCCGCAAGACATTGCATCGCAGATACGTCTCGCCGAAGTGTTCGCTGCATCGTCATGCTTCCCTGGAGGGTTCGAGCCACTGTTCTTTCCACGCGACTTCAAGCTTGCTGCCGACGAGAAGAATAGCGAATACATAAATAAGGTGTCACCCCTTGCGCTAATGGATGGCGGAGTGGTAGACAACCAAGGCATAGAACCTATCTGCCTATTGCGCAAGAGGAAAGACATCGACCTCTTCATCATCTCTGATGCTGGGCGCGGCACAGACAAGGCATACACCTTCGAGGAGAACCATAAAGCCGAAGGGCTCACCGTCCACCACGTGAACATCGGGCTAAACCTCATCATCCTGTTCATGGCACAGTTCCTACTCTGGGTGCCACGCGGATTCTGGTTCGGACTATGTCTGGGCGTGACGCTCGTCTTCCTTGCCATCCGACTCGCCACAGCACTCTCGTCCAGACTACTGCTGAAGAAATATTCAAAGAAAATACCGTTCAGTTTCAACTGGAAACAGTTGCTCCATGTGCCACTGTCGAAGTATTACGACCTGATTCTCTCGAGAGCAAAGTCGATGATGGCACTCACCGACAAAGTGTTCATGCAGCACATCCGGTCGCTCAACTACGCCACCGTTTATCAGGACGACAAATGGCAGAACCGCAGGATAATGAATGCACTTTATGAACTCTGCACCGACAAGGATTGGGACAATCATCTCACCGCCGAGGAGAAGAAACTCATGGAACCAGGCGAAGCCGTGAACCAGTGCTCCGACGTGGCTGCAAGCATGGGTACGACACTGTGGTGGAGCGACGAAGACAGGGCAAAGAATAAACCTACGGCACTCGTAGCGGCCGGACAGTACAACATCTGTTGGAACCTGTTGGAGTTTATCTACCGACTGCGTAGAAACAACGAGAACATCGGCGACGGCATCGGCGACATCACAGCACTGCAAGCCCAGCTGGAGGCCGACTGGAAACGTTTCAAGGAAAACCCGACATGGATGGCGCTATAGAATTCATAACTAACAGGTGATAGCATAAGGGCGATGGCTAAATGACATAAAGTCCAATAATTCCCATAGGGAAAGTTTTAGTGTAGAGTTATCGTGAGCCCCTAATCCCCCGGAGGGGGACTTCGTTAACGTTATCGTTTTCGTTATCGTTCATCGTTATCGTTATCGTTATTGATCATGAATATCCAAGATTTGCGCGATTATTGCCTTTCTCTTTCCGACGACATCGAAGAGAAGACACCATTTGCAAAGTTTCATGGAGCGGAGGACGTGCTCGTGTTCTACGTCGAAGGGCACATGTTCTGCTATTTTGACATCAACCAGTTTGACACCGTCACCGTGAAATGTCAACCTGAGCGCATCGCCGAACTGAAAGAGCAGTTCGATTTCATCGAGGAACCCTACAACGGCAACCGCAAATACTGGATCGGAATAAGAATGAGCCAAGCCGACGTTGCAACAGTGAAAACACTCGTAGAAAACTCTTTCCTCTTGGTAAGAGAGAGCTACAGACCAAAGAAAACGCGGAAGCCTGCAAGCGACAGATAGCTATGCAGGTTTCCGCAATTGTATATACATTTCTTATATTTCCACTCCTAATATCTTATATTTCCCCTCCTTATATTTCCACTCCGAGCGACTTCAATAGTCCTCTGTTCCCTTCTTCCACATCACGCCATGTGGCCTCGAAATCGCGAGTGTACCACGGATCGGCAACATTGCCGGGGCGAGAAGTGAAATCCATGAGCATGTGCATCTTGCCTTCGGGGTCGCCACCACAGATGCGAACCATATTGCGAATGTTCCACTCGTCCATGCCTATCAACATATCGAAACGGTCGTAGTCGGAGCGCGTCATCTGCCTGGCAGTCTTTCCACTGCACGATATACCATGCTCAGCAAGTATTCTGCGAGCCGGAGGATAGACACCGTTGCCGATCTCCTCAGTCGACGTGGCAGCCGACTCAATGAAGAATCTCTCGCCAACGCCTGCCTTTTCCACCATATCTTTCAAAACAAACTCCGCCATAGGACTCCGACAGATGTTCCCATGACACACGAAGAGAATTCTACTGCATCTATTGTCTCCGAGTTGTTTATACGTATTCATCATAATTTGATTATTGAAGCAGATATTATTCCATATAATACACACGAGGAGAAGGTTTCGCACTAGATGGTTCAAATGATAAAGTTGCAACACTGCCATCTACTATCGGCTCAAACTTTAGCCACCCTTCTGATGTTGGAATATTAATCTTTGCACCTCTGCTCAGAGCTTCCGCAAGTTGCTTGTTTGTTGATGTAGGCATAGGCTCAAAATATAAATAAAGCCTGTCATGGTTTCCATCTGGAAGGTGTAAAACCACAGTTACTTGATACCTATCTGTTCGCACCGCTAACTGTGCATATTCTCCTTTTGCGACTTGTTTAGGATTCGACCATCCGACATCTGATAACAACTTACCACGATAATACATTCTCATCACTTCCCCGCTCCCATATTCCTCACACTTAATTTGCAAGCTACCAGTATGAGCATTAAAAGACTTTGACGGTCTGACAAAATCAAACACATCATCAAGATTCCTGAACGTCACCCCATTTGACCCGCTGCCTGACGAAAGGCTCCCGTCACTATCAACTGCATACATATCTTCACTTTCACTATTCCCTTCTTGAATATCCATATCACCATATCGGCCCTTTTTGGATTCTTCGCATTTCTTTCTAAGGTCATCCGAAAAAGTATCATTGCCACTAAAGTCTGCATAGCCATAATGTTTGATAACATCATCATCAATAAGTTCGCCATCATGTTCATATGCACTACTTTTTATCTCATCAAGACTTACCAAGACAACTCCATTAGATATTGTACCACAGGAATATGCAGAAATAGAATTATAGGAACAAATACATGCCAAGTCATATTTTGCCTCAACAACAACATCGCCTTTATAGTCTTTCACGCCCCAATTATTATCATCGTTGATGCTATACAACGAATAATGTGGATTAGGTGTATTATTTCTATAATACTCTTCGGCTTTATCAAAATTGGCCTTGTCAATTATGTTGCCTTGATTATCATAAACATCTTCACAATGGTCTTTACTATTATAGATAAAAATCTTACCATTTTTAAAAAAGGGCGTCCAATATTTATTATTGCCATCATAGTTTCCGTTGGTATTATCCACTATTGAAAAAACGGATTCTCCCTTTTCGTCAATTACGGATATTCTTCCACTGTTAAGCAAAGCCACTGCATACCCTTCGGAGAACACTCCCACATAGCGGGCATCAATAGTCGGAGGGATGACTTCTTCTCCTTTTGTGTTGATATATCCCCACTTATCACCCTTTCTGACAGCAGCATATCCATCGTTGAAGATTCCCAACTCATCATACTGCTCAAGGGATCTAATAAACTCAGGCGTCAGTTCTACTATAGCATTGCTTTCACTACTGTCATTCTTTATCTCACCGACAATACTGTCATCGTCGGGTAAAGTAATAACACTATCATTCTTATTACTTTTTATAGCATAAAAAATTCCACCTGTTATCAAGCAAAGAAGAATTGCCGCTATAACCCATTTCCTTCTATTTCTTCCTTCATAAGAAGAAACTTCTATTTTTTCATCATTTTCAAGTGCATAATCCTCTTTTTGTACAACACATCCACACTTAGGACACTTTTCTGCTTTATCGGAAATCATGTGTCCGCAATTAGAACATTTTATCAATGACATTATTTACTTAAAATTAAAGGTCTTTCTTATTAGTTTGAATGGAAGTGACAAGGATATATTTGTCTTTTTTATGTATAAAAAAGCTTTTATTCAGTTCAATTTGAAGTTAACAGGAAGAGTATATTCAACCTTGCATGGTGACCCATTGTTATAGCCAGGAGTCCACCTTGGCATTGCACGGACTACTCTCAAAGCCTCAGCATCGACAGACGGCGAAACACTTTTTACTATTTTAGGATTTATGATTTCTCCCTCTTCATTAATGATAAATCTGACAAACACTTTTCCCTGTATATTATTCTGCGCTGCGTCTTCTGGATACTCTATGTTTCTTGCCAGCCAGCTCGTCACATCTCCTTGGAACTTAGGCATAACTTCTGCGATTGTCAATACCTCGTCCGAATTATTATGGTTCTCACGTGTCGATTCTTTAACATTCTCCTCCGAGTAAACTTCTGCTGGGGGTGTTTCTGCAATTACATTACTTTCATCGACTGCCTCTACATCTGTGCCTACTTCTTCTGCCGGAGCATACATATCAAGATCCGATTGATCTTCTGGCATCTCTTGTTCAACGGCAACATCATTAGCGGATTCTGAAGTAACTATAGATCCTGACACATTATTATTATCACTAACATCTGCCGAGTTCTGATTCGTAAATAGCCATAAGCCACCACATGCAACGATCAAAGCAAGTGCTGCAAGAACAAGCCACAGAGCTTTTTTGTTTTTTGAAACTGCCATTTCACGAGCCGGCTCAGCACTCAATACGGTATCTTGTAAATTCTGGCTATTGGTCTTTTCAGTTTTACTTGCTTGGTCCTTATTAAACATGACATCCGTCGGACATCCACACTTCGGGCATTTCTTTGCTCTATCAGAAATCATGTGCCCACATTCTGTACATTGTATTAAAGCCATAATTATTCCCAATTAAAATCTTTACATTCTGCTTTTCCACCTTCTCTGCCACGCAACCAGTTAAACTGTATTTCTCCATCTTTAAAGAAGAGTAATGCGCCGTACGACAATTCGCTATCTTCTTTTTTAAACTGTATTGAATAGCATTTCTCACCAGTATCAGATGTATATCCCTGCGTAGCATTCCACCGCCATTTTGAGGATTGCTTTTCACTCCACTCGCCTTGTGATGGGTCGGCATAGTATAATGTCATATCATATTCTGAGAAAACCAGACGATACCATATTTTTCCTATTGGTCTGCAAGTCCATATAGTGCCGACAATCTTCTCTTGCAATTCTTCCACAGAAGAGATATTCCATTCCGAAGAATTGCTTTGTTGGCTAGAACTTGCACCTTCCGTTCCATTCTGGTTTGACAATTTGCGGAACGCATAAATAGTAGCATCTTTGTCGTCGGTTCGTTTTAAAAATGCTTTGCTTTTACTGGGCTCATCTTCTCTTTTATAATTGTCATCGATTAAGTCGTGGCTAGAGGTGTACAAATTGTCTCCCTTAAATAATAGTTCAGATGTTGTAACACCATATATAGGCATTGGTTTGGATAATTTCACACATAAATCGCCCGAAAGCGTAACACCTTTTCTGACACCACAGAGCCTTTCCCCCTTACCATCAAACAAAGTTCCGTATTCGTCATTATAATAAAGCAACGTATAATCAATGTCATCACTGACGGTTATATGATGGACTGGTATATCCCTTTGCTCTATCAAGTCAGAGCTTAATTCAACTAAAAAACATACTCCATCTTCCATTTCTTTCTTTTCGACGGGGACGCCCAGGCTCTTATCTGGATTATAGCTTGAGGAATATCTTACATAGTCCATATGCTCCGTAAACATTCTCTCATGTGTCAAATACAACTTATCTGTAGAAGTGCCCATTATATATATAGACTGAGACAATCTCATTGTCAATGGCTCCTGCCTTCCACCCATCAACCTAAAACTGCAAATCCTTCCTCCCTTAGGATTGTAGAAATCACCTACATTGTCGTTATATAAGATGATGGCATATTTACCCTTAATAGTTTTCTCTAACATATTATTACCAATCGCAGAACTTTTATCATCAGTAAAACTGAAATCATCCAATAAATAGAATACGCCACCACATATAAAACAAAGAAGCAATGTAAAAAACAACCAACGGAATGTGTTACCACTTTTCTTATTTTCGGTTTCTTGAATAACATCTTTCGCTGTGTCTTGATTATAAACTGGGCAACCACAATTTGGGCATTCTGAGAAGCCTTTGGGTATTTCTGTACCACATTCCTCACATATGATCTTTTCATCATGCGTAATCGGACATCCACAATTAGGACATGCAGCAGCTTTGTCTGATACTTCATGTCCGCATTCTGTACATTTTATTAGTGCCATAGATTTAAGATTATTTACTATTACAATATGATCAATACTTCACTACAAAATTATACTATTAGAGCAACATACAATCATTTTTTGCCAATTATCTTTCTGTGGGCGATGTCTTTTAACATTATCCACTGGCTTTGTGCCATTTATTTCCTCAGTTGCCAAAAGGCAACTGCTGCTGCAGCGGCGACGTTGAGGGAGTCAACGCCGTGCTTCATGGGAATGCGCACCACGTAGTCGGCATCGTCGATAGCCTCGCTGGGGAGGCCGTCGCCTTCGGTTCCCATCACTATTGCGAGCCGTGGCTCGGCTGCCAGGCGCAGATCATCGAGTGGGACGGATTTCTCTGTCAATGCCATTGCCACGGTACGGAAGCCGAATGACCGCAGGCTGGAGATATCGTCGTCGATCCATGTCCACGGAACGAGGAACACGCTCCCCATCGACACTCTGACGGCGCGGCGGTTGAGCGGGTCGCAGCTGTCGCGTGTCAACAGCACGCCGTCAATACCAAGAGCGGCGGCTGAACGAAATATCGCTCCGATGTTGGTTGTGTCTACTACACCTTTTATTACCACCACGCGCCGTGCTCCCACACATACATCGGCCACTGTCCGCGTCTCTTTTCTCCGCATGGCGCAGAGGACGCCGCGGGTGAGCGTATAGCCGGTGATGGCACTGAGGACCTCGCGGTCGCCGGTATAGATAGGCACATCGCAGATGCGGTCCACTATATCGCTGGCATCGCCGTCAATATGACGCCGCTCGCAAAGCAACGCCACAGGCTCGTAACCGGCATCGAGCGCCACACGGATCACCTTCGGACTCTCGGCGATGAACACTCCTTGCTCGGGATGGAGTCGGTTGAGAAGCTGAGCCTCGGTAAGGCGCGTAAACATCTCGACACCAGGAAAATCGACGCGATCAATCTCTATTATATTCATCGAAAACAGTTGTCTTTCGTGTATTTGGGTGCAAATATAAGAAAAAACTTCCACTGCGCAAAATTACCAATAAAGTCTGGCTACTTATCAAAACGCTCGCACTGCCTTCAAAAAACTTTCATTTTGTTAAAAATAGTATAAAGAGACTGCTTTTTCGTCCAAAAATATCGAAAAAGATATTCTTTTTAATAATTTTGCACGCGAATTTAGAAAACGATACCATTCTGCAAAACTAATCTCGACTTGACGCCACGTGAGTAGCGATAACAGTAACAAAATAAAAATAGCGAAAAGAATGGAAAAAAAGTATCTACGGCCACAGACAGAAACAACGTTTCTCATGATTGCCGAGCTCATGCAGACATCGTCCGACGGACCTTCGCCTGCCGGCGGCGACGAGTTCCCCGACGTCGGGGCTAAAGACAACCTGGATGAAGAAAATTTCTGGGAAGAGTGAGAAAACGACAAGTAACTAACACGAATAAAACAATTAGAGAAATATGAGAAAGCTTATACTCCTCATCGGCATGAGCATCGCCATCAGTGCTAGTATGCTTGCCGCCCCCGTCACAAAGAAGAAAGCACTGAGAGAGGCCGTGGGCTTCGTTCAGCAGAAGAACGCATCGACAGCCGAGAGCAGCATGTCGCTGGTAGCACAGGGACAGCCGACTGCTCAGGGCCAGCCGAGCTACTACATATTTAATATAGGCCAGGACGGTGGCTTCGTCGTCATCAGTGGCGACGACCGCACCAACCCCATCCTCGGCTACAGCAATACGGGAAGCATTGATCCGAGCCGCATGCCTGCCAACATGAAGGCTTGGCTCGACGGCTACGACCGTCAGATGGGCGAGCTCGCCACGATGAGCGACGCTCAAGCCGAGGCCGTGATGAGCGCACCACGCAAGGCGAAGGTGACGACACGCAACTCCATCGCGCCAATGATAACCACGCAGTGGGACCAGGCAACGCCCTACTGGAACGAATGCCCCCAATTCATGAACTCCGACAACGAGGCCGACGGATATGAACTGGCCTACACCGGATGCGTGGCAACGTCGATGTCGCAGCTGATGTACTTCCACAAATACCCGGAGCAGACGACAAACGTAATTCCTGCCTACACGTTCACCTACAGCGACGGCAACTACAACTACTCCACCGTGGAGATGGACGAACTGCCCACGACGACATTCGACTGGGCACATATGCGCGAGACCTACACGGGGGCTGAGGACGAGGTGTACACATCGGCCGTGGCACATCTGATGTTCTACGTGGGTTGCGCCCTGAAGACACAGTATGGCGTAAGCTCATCGGGTGCCTACACCGACGATATCCCCAAGGCTTTCGCCCTCTTCGGCTACGGCTCGAAGATTGCCTTCCGCAACGACTACACTCAAGCCGACTGGGACAACCTCGTCTATGAGGAACTGAAGGCAGGCCGCCCGATGATATACAACGGCACTGCGGGCAGCGGTGGCGGACACTCTTTCATCTGCGACGGATTTGAATATGGCGACTACTTCCACATCAACTGGGGATGGGGAGGCATGGGCAACGGCTTCTTCCAGCTCTCTATTCTCAACCCCCGCGCCAGCGGCATCGGAGGCTCGTCGTCGAGCGAAGGATACAACATGAAGCAGAACATCATCTACAACATCATCCCCGGCACCGCCCCCACCCCAGGCAGCGGAGATGAGGAAGAGACAGAGCCCGTACTGACAGCAACAAACGTCAGCGGCCCCTCGGGATGGGACAGGGACCGGCTCTCCGCCCCATTCAAAATCTACAAGAGTAAAATCGTAAAGGCGAGCTACTCCGACCACGATGGATCGGGCAAGAAATTCAAGGAAGCTCTCGCGCTCTACGACCCCAGCAACGACACATACACCGTCCTGACAAACTCCGAAACTAATATATACATGACTGTCACCACATCGGCTTTAGGGCAGACATACCAGTTCGGAAGTGGAATAGCATCAAATGCCTCCAATGTCATCAAGTTTGGCGCAGGACTGACAGGCACCTACCGACTCGTGCCGATGTATCAGGTGGAGGGAAGCAGCGAATGGAAACCAATGAAGGAGACCGACCGCTACTACCTGGAAGTGAACATGTCAAACACCTATTGCACAACTACTACCCACCCGATGATAGACCTCTCGGTGACCAATTGGGAATTCGTCGGAGAGAAGAAGGTGGGCTCGAAGATGCAGATTAACGCCACGATAAAGAACAGCAGTCCCGACCGTTACTTCGGGGACATATACCTCGATTTCGGTGGCCAGCAACTCGATGAATACTCTCAGTACACCACCGTCGTGCAGGCCGAGGTACTGGCAGGCGAAGAGAAGGTCGTCACATTCAACGTCTCACCGGCCACCGCAGGCACGAAGACCGTCAGAGCAATGCTCGTCGACAGCTATGGCAGCTTCTACAATCTGGCCAGCGCAGGCTCGGTGACCATCGCCGAGAGTGAGACCGCCGATCTCGATCTCTCAGTAGAGATAGAGGCCACGAACGCCGAGGGGGCTACGACAGAAAACACCCACGGAACTATCTACGACAGCCGCGCGCAGTTCAAGGCCACGATAAAAAACAACTCCACGGGAGAATATAATAAATATGTGTTGGCTCCGCTGTTCATATGTCAGTGGGACGCAGAGAAAGATAAGTACACCGGATCGATGGTCACCTACAAGCAGCAGCAGCTCTCGCTAGCTGCAGGCGAAGAGAAGACTCTCTACTTCGACTTCGACAACCTGGCCTACGGCTCTGTCTACTCGATGAACATCTATGCCCGCAACAACGTTCCCGACAGCGAAGAAGCCAGCCATGTCGACAACATCGTGAAGCCCGGCGAATCGAAGTACTACGCCATCGAGCGCGGTATCATCACGTGGAAGGGCGACGGCACGCGGCAGGGATACAAGCCCGCCGAGGGCTTCGCCATCCCAGACGACGCGGCAGCAGTGAGTCTGGAGGGGCTCAGCATCGCCACCGTCGGAGCCAACGACAATCCTAACACGCTCTACTTCCTCAGTACAGGTCAGGAGACTCCGGCAGGACTCGAAGGGAAGAACATCATCAGCGGCAATCAGGCCGGGAACATTGCTCTCGAGGACGGATACGACTTCTTCACTCCGCAGACGTTCACAGCCCAGAACATCAGCTATACTCGCACATTCACCGAGGGCCACAACAACAGCGTCAGCACCGGATGGAGCACCATCGTGCTTCCTTTTGCACCCGCTACCGTAGCCAACAAGACCGACCGCGACACCATCGACTGGTTCCGCTCGGCCGACGACAGCGGAAAGCAGTTCTGGCTCTGCGACTTTGCCGAGGAGGACGGAACCGATGTCTACTTCCGCAATGCGCCGGAGATGCTGGCCAACGTGCCATATATCGTTGCCGTGCCCGACAACAAGTGGGGCGCAAAATGGGACCTGAGAGGAAAGGAAATCGAGTGGTCGGCAACCAACTCGACGATTAAGCCAGGTGCCATTGCCTACACAAGCGGACAGAACATGTTCTTCGCAGGCACCTATGCCAAGAGCACCCTCGAAGAGATTCTCGCCCTGAACACCGACGGCAGCCACTTCACAGCCGGCGCCAACCCGACGGTGGAGGCATTCCATGCTTACTTCGACTACATCAACGCCCCGGCAACAGCAGCCGAACAGGTGATGATTAGAATCATCGGAGGCGAGACCGACGGCATACGTCTGACCGAAGTATCAGCATCGAAGAATGAAGAGAATGCCGTATACGACCTGCAGGGCAGAAGACTTAAAACTGAAAACTCAAATCTTTCAACTCTCCCGAAAGGCGTCTACATCGTAGGAGGAAAGAAGATAGTCAAGAGATAACGGCTCCGTCTCCACCCTCAGGAGAACTTGCCGGCCGAAGTACATGGGCCTTGTACGCGCAGTACATGGGCCATGTACTCACAGTACAAAGGCTTTGTACTCACAGTACATGGCCTTTGTACTCTTTTCATGTCATTATCGAGGATTTCACAAGGCAAACATACGAAAAACGCTGAAAGACTCTCTGCTTTCAGAAAAAAAGACTATCTTTGCCCCTGATGAACACTAAAATCTCACGACTATGAACCGACCGACGCTTTTCTTCCTGTCACTACTGTTCCCCGTCTGCCTCTATTCGCAGACCGACATCAAGCCCGTGCCTTTCACCGACGTCCACATCGCCGACGGCTTCTGGCGCCAGCGTCTCGACACGATGCAGCGGCATACCATCCCGTATGCCTTCCGCAAGGTGGAAGAGGCCGGACAGATACGCAACTTCGAATATGCCGGGATGATTCTCTCGGGGAAGGCCAGGAAGGGCGAGCTACGTTTCCAGAGCGGCCAGCCCTACGACGACGCCGAGGTCTACAAGGTGCTCGAAGGGGCATCATACGTGCTCACCGTAAGCCCCGACGCTGAACTGGAGAGATATTGCGACAGCGTGATCGACAAAATCTGTGCTGCCCAGGAGCCCGACGGATACCTGCAGACAAACTGGACCATTGCCAATCCTCTCCACGAATGGTACGGCGGCGAGAAGTGGCTGAATGACTGGAACCTGAGTCACGAGACGTTCAACGTCGGCGAACTCGTCGAATGTGCCATCGCCTACTATCAGGCAACGGGCAAGGACAAGCTGCTGAAGTGTGCCATCCGCGCTGCCGACAACCTCTGCGACACGTTCAACGACAAGGGGATACGCATGGCCCCGGGCCACGCCGTAGTGGAGATGGCGCTCGTAAGACTCTACGAGCTGACCTCCAACCGGCGATATCTCGAAGAGTGCAAGTTCTTCCTCGACTGTCGCGGACTGAGGAAGTTCGACCCGTCGTCCGACGACTATCGCGTCAACGGCAAATACTGGCAAGACCACCTGCCTGCCACTGAACAACGCGAAGCCGTGGGACATGCCGTCAGGGCTCTGTATTTCTACTCGGGCATGGCCGACTGGGTGAGATATTCCGGCGACGAAGCCTATCGCAAAGCCATCGACGGCATATGGGAGAACATCGTCTCGAAGAAGCTCTACATCACCGGCGGACTTGGCGCCCGCGACCAGAACGAGGCCTTCGGAAGCGACTACGAACTGCCTAACGCCACAGCCTACTGCGAGACATGCGCAAGCGTGGCAAACTGCATGTTCCAGCTGCGCATGTTCCGACTCACAGGCGACGCCAGGTATATCGACATCCTCGAGCGCTCGCTCTACAATACTGTGCTCGACGGATATTCCTTCAGCGGCGACCGTTTCTACTACCCCAACCGCCTGCAGACCAGCAGTCGAGGACAGGAACGCAGCCAATGGTTCGGCACATCGTGCTGCCCCACAAACCTGTGCCGGCTCATTCCGTCGGTGCCGGGATATGTCTACGCCACCAGCAACGTGGGCGACATCTACGTAAACCTCTACATAGGCTCCACGGCAGAGGTCGCACTGGGCGGAAAGAGCGTCAGACTGGAGCAACGCACCCTCTACCCCTGGGAGGGCTACGTAACGATCACCGTCAGAGGCAACGATGCCGGACAATTCAACCTCAGGCTGCGCTTGCCCGGATGGGCGCAGGGCAGACCCGTAGACTCCGACCTCTACACCTACGTCGACACCACCGTGCCACCCGTCACGATAACCGTAAACGGCAAGGCCGTCGCCTACACCACCGAGCGAGGCTACGCAGTACTCACGCGACAATGGCAGGACGGCGACGTAGTAGCACTATCACTGCCAATGAAACCACGGCTGGTGAAAGCACACAGCGCCGTAGCCGACGACAACGGACTGCTGGCAGCAGAGCGGGGACCTATTGTCTATTGTGCAGAGTTCGCCGACAATGGCGGCTCGATATCGGCCGCTACACTATCCGAGAAGACCCATCTGAAAGTGGAAAGACTGCAGGACCAGAGCAACAGCCCACTCAACGGCATACCCACTCTCAGACATCGCAAGACAACACTCATACCCTACTTCGCCAGAGCCTATCGCGGCAAGGGAGAGATGAGCGTGTGGCTGCCCGACGAAAAACAACTGAAAAAGCCAGGCTGGCACACCATCGACAAGGTGACCATCTGCGACGAGACATCGGAAGAATCACATAAACTTGAAGGAGAAAACATGCGCACCGGACCCGATCTGGGCTGGCGCGACGCTACCGACGGTGGATGGATTGGCTACGCCTTGAAGTGCCACCCACGCAAACCCAACAGAATCGTAGCAAAATACTGGGGCAGCGACGGCGGCGACAGACGATTCAACATCATCTGCGAAGGCGAGACCATTGCCACCGAGCATGTCGACAACTGCCACCCCGGACAGTACTACGAAGTAGCCTACACCCTTCCACCTCGCCTCACAAAAGGTAAACACACCGTAAGCATCCGTCTGCAAGCCCTCCCGGGCAACACATGCGGAGGACTGTTCGGACTACGCACAGAGAAAGAGAAAAAACATTAAACGATAACGATAACGATAACAATGCCCCTGTGGGGCTCAACGAAAGAACGACGACGAAGGAACTACTCTACACTCTACACTCTACACTCTACACTTTAAACTCTACACTTTAAACTCTACACTCCCCTCCGGGGGTTAGGGGGGCCACACTTCACAGAAGCTTCGCCATGCGAAGCTTCTATTATGATTATTTAACAAAGAAATCCACAAATTGAAGTGTTATTTCAATATGCCAGGATATCTTTGCAGCCGAACTTCCCCTCCTTTATTCGCATGGCTCATCAGCAAGCAGTCCGAGGAGGGGCCAGGGGTGGTGCAGCAGAACATGTGGCAAAATCTATCTGATACCCGACAAGGAAAACAAAAAGCTACAAGCCACAGACAGCATCACGTTCAAAACATCCGCAACGGCACATACCCGAGCCGACGGAAAGGATAACAAACAATTAAAAAAGTATGTTTAACGCTTTAAAGAATCTTCAAGAAAAATGAAAACCACAGACATCCGACTGACCGAACACTTCAGTCTCTCCGAATTCACCCGCTCTGCCACGGCCGACCGCCACGGCATCGACAACACGCCCGACACATGGCAAGTGACAAATCTGCACAATCTATGCTGCGAGATTCTCGAACCTCTACGCCGCAGATTCGGACCGATACACATATCGAGCGGATTCCGCACCGAGCAATTGAACGCACTCGTGGGCGGTGTGGGCAACTCACAGCACATGCTGGGAGAGGCTGCCGACATACGTATCCCCGACGAGAAGACGGGACACGATTACTACCAGTTCATACGCACCCGATGCAACTACGACCAGCTGTTACTGGAGCACAACCGCTGGGGTGCCACATGGCTACACGTAAGTTGCAGGAACGAGATTGCGCGAAACCGTCACATGGCATTCTACACACCCAAAGCAAGAAAGTGAGGACAATATGGAAAAGATGAAAAACTACATCACCGCACCAGTCACAATGACTTGCAAGACATGTGGGAGGACACTCGACATAGCGCACTTCTCGTCAATCAAAGGGAGGTATAGACGACACATGTGCAACCACTGCAGATGGGTTAACGTAATCCTTCCGTCAAGGAAACGGAAAATACTGATTAACAGCATGAAACGCCAGGAAGAGATATGTAGCGACAACTACGAAGACATGTTCTAAACCTTCAACTGAAAAACACATCGGCAACCGTGCGTCAGGCTCTTTCACATACGAGTGGACAGGACTACCCTACCGCTCCGCACACGAAAGCAACGCCTGAATGCACGGTTGCTTTTTGCACTTATAGCAGCAAGAAAAAAAGGCAGCAGAAAATTTTGCTAGCAAAATTTTCATTAACTGGGCACTTTGTTGCGATTAAAGAGGCTTTCTATTCGAAATTTTGCTAGCAAAATTGTTGTTAGGGAGACAGGGATAGTGTAGAATGTAGAATGTAGAATGTAGAGTTGAGAGTGTAGAGTGTAGAGTTGAGAGTGTCACGGAGTGACACTCCGCACTCTCTCTTTTCCCCTGTATTCTATAAAAAAACACCTCTATTAACTAAATTTTTCGCAAAATGATAAAATAATTAAAATTATTTTGCTTAAATTTGAAGCGGATTATGCACACATGCCTGCAAGCGTGGTGTAAAACTCCGAAAACGTGGTTCGCCACAGAGTGAGTGAAAAAAAATAATAACAATAAAAAACATACTATTATGAAGAAGATTTTATTCCTTCTCCTCTGCATCCTGGCAGGAGCGCAGACGATGAAAGCACAAAGGGCCTATGCCTTCTTTTACGAAGACCAACAAGTCTTGAAGTTTTTCTATGATAACCAATTGACTGACCGATTGAATAATCCCCAACAAAAACCAGACAATTATTATACTGCTTTCTATTCACAAGCTTTAGGAGACCAGCCGGCATGGTATTGGGATAACAATAATGCGAAAATAAAAACAGTAAATTTCGATAGTTCGTTTAAGGATTATAAACCTTATAAACTGTCTTATTTCTTCGCTGGAATGATACAGCTTAGTAGCATAATAAATATTCAATTCCTTAATACCAGTGAGACCACAAATATGCAAGGCATGTTCGCAGGTTGCTCGGCAATTACTCGTTTAGACTTTTACTATTTAAACACTCAGAATGTCGTTAATTTCAATGATATGTTTAATGGTTGCAAGAAACTGATACTATATATATAGGTGCTTTATGGAACACTAATAAGGCTACATCCTCTTATGGCATGTTTCAAGACTGTAAAAGTATTGTCGGAGGAGCGGGAACTACGTATGATGCCAATCATACCGACGCTTCTTATGCTCATGCAGACCAAGGTGCGGCTAACCCTGGCTATCTGACAGGAAGATTTATGTCTTATGCTAATTTTAACAACGGCACGCTGACGTTCTACTATGATAACCTAAGTTCTACCCGCACTGGCACAAACTATGAAATGAACGAAGGCTCGAACGACCCCGCGTGGTCTTCGGTGAGTAGCCAAATAATAAAAGTGGAGTTCGATGCTTCGTTCGCAGATGCAAGACCGACGACAACATACAAATGGTTTTCTGATTGCACGGCACTGGCATTAGTCACGGGAACTCAGTACCTGAACACGAGCCAGGTGACAAATATGGTAGGAATGTTCATGAATTGTTCCGCTCTGACGAGCCTCGATGTCGGCAAATTCAACACGAGCAACGTGACAACAATGAATGTTATGTTCTCCGGATGCAGCAAGCTGACACTCCTCAACCTTAGCAGCTTCAGCACCTCAAAAGTGACGAATATGAGTGGAATGTTCTCTCTGTGTTCTTTATTGAAAAAAATATCGCTTTCATATTTGTTCAACACGTCGAATGTGGAGAACATGGGTTCAATGTTCTACAACTGCTTCAATCTCTCGACGATTGACCTTACATATTTTGACACCTCAAAAGTCGCCTACATGAATAGCATGTTCTTCGGCTGCGACTCGTTCACCACGCTCGACCTGAGCAAGTTCAACACTGGTAACGTGGTAAACATGCAGGAGATGTTCCGTGATTGTAGCAACCTTACGACCATCTACGTAGGCTCGGGATGGAGCACGGCGAAGGTAAGCTCATCCAACAATATGTTCTATTACTGCTCGAAGATAAAGGGCATGGCGGGTACGACGTATAATGCCTCGTATGTTGACAAGACCTACGCCCGCCTCGACGAGGGCACATCGAAGCCAGGATATCTTTCTACGATAACCTACAACCTTAAGGTCGGCGGCGTTGAGGTGACCGACATGAACAAAGACAATATCCCCATCACTTCGGGTACGGCAAAGTTCAACGGCACCTCGCTCTTTCTCACCGATGCCACCATCGACGGCTCGTTGGAATACGGATCGATATACTGCACCAGAGATAACATGACGATATCCGTCAGCGGCACGTGCACACTGAATCGCTCTGTCATTTTCCACGGTGCAGACCTCTACTTCACGAGCAACAAAGATACCGACGTGCTTAATGTAAAGAGCTATTTCACCTTCAAGGGCTCGCTGCGGTTCTATAATAAGAACACCGTGATAAACAACAACTCCACCTATACGTTCATGGGCGACGGCACGACATCAAAGCTCGAGTTTGGTCCCAAGGCCTCGCTCTTCGCCAAGAGTTCGGGCAAGCAGATGGTTATTCAAGTCACCGCCCTGACGTTCAAGTCTCCCACCGGCTTCACCTTCGGCTCGCTTGGCGTAGACGACTCACAGGTCAGCTTCGATGCCACTCAGCAGACTATCCTCATTGGCGGTCAGCCCCTGCAAGGCATTCTGGCAGTAGGTCAGTACTATCCGCTGTGGTTCGACACTATGCAGATGAGCAGCACCCTGCCGCTATATAGCAAGGCGCTTTTCAACCAGGATGTCCTCAGCATCTCGGAAGCCGACGACGGCACGCTTGTCATGAAGACCTATCCTGAGTTCCCAATCTACGCCTACAACAACACCACGTTCCGCTCCGAGGCTGAGAACCTTCGCGTGGAGCTTGGCAGCGACTGGACAGTGAAGATGGAAGACGGGAGCGCCGCTAACGCTGCGATGAAGCTCTACGGCAACACCACGATAACGGGCACTGGCAAGCTGAAGGTAGAGAGCGCAGGCATAGGAATACGCATCTTCCGTGAGTCGCACAACCTTACCATCGACGGTATAGACATGGAGGTGACTGCCGCCGGGAATGGCATCTATGGCAGCAGCATGCTTAATAACGGTGTATATAGCTATTACAACGGCGTCACGTTCAAGGATGCCACGGCTACTATCACCTCTTCGGGCAGTGGCGAATCGGGCTATTGCCTACACCACTTGAACAACCTTGTGCTAAGTGGCTGTCAGATCACCAACGGCGTGACATTTGCCAACAACTCGATAGCCGCCAAGCAGGTGGTGATTGGTCTCGGCAGCAGCTACGACTTGAACAACGACGGTAAGGTATCGACAGCCGACATACAGGTTATCATCAATGAGATGAAGAAGCCTCAAGCAAGTCAGAATATGGACTACGACCTCAACAACGACGGCAAGATATCGACTGCGGATATACAGGTGATTATCAATGAAATGAAGAAGTAGTCAAAATGCGGCTGCGGCCGCATTTTGAAGTGAAAAACGAAAAGTGAATAGTTAAAAATCATCTCCCTCCGAACAAGAGCAGGGATATGACAAGGGATTATTTACCACAGATTGCACAGATTAAACAGATTATTATCCATCATATAAGAAACATAAAAACATAAAGATAGATTTCACAGATTTATTCTACTCGAATCTGTGAAATCTATCTTTTTAGTGTAGTGTCAGAGTGGAATAATCTGTTTAATCTGTGAAATCTGTGGTCAGAGATTTTTGATTACCAAAAACTTTGGCTCTTACGTCGCTTTGCTCCGTGAAGTTACTCACGCTCGAAACCAGAGGTCACTGTCCGAGGAATATTCCGAGGGGGAAAGTAAAAGTCCAAATAAATTTGGCTTTTTTCTCGCTTAATCGTAACTTTTCCATCCCAAGGGATGAAGAAGTTACCGCATCTCGGCATTAAAAAAGAATAAATTCTTTTTGTACTGCTCTCGATTTTATGTAACTTTGCATGGAAATAAAAAACCGGATATATGAAAAAGGCATTCTTTATCACTTTATTGGTGCTGGCGACATGCTCATGCATGGCACAGATGAAGTTTCCAGAGGGTAAGACGTCGGCTGTGATACTCTGCTACGATGACGGCCTGCAGGCAACACGCAGCATTGTTGAGCCCCAACTCGACAGGTATAACTTCAAAGGCACTTTCTTCCTTATCGGCGGCAGCTTGCGCACTGAAGACGTGGCAGTGTGGAAGGCGATGGCACGCCGAGGGCATGAGTTGGCAAACCACACACTGTTTCACAACTACTGGACAGGTCGTGGAGAGGCAAACGCCAACTATCGCTCGCTGGAGAACTACACGAAAAAAGACCTGCTGCAGGAGTATGAGATAATGAACACCATGCTCAACGCTATGGACGGGCGTGAGCAACACTGCGCAGCATATCCCTGGGGACAGGCATTCGTGGGAAAAGACAAGGAAGATTTCACCAAGGATCTGATTGCCGCAGGAGCCGTGAACTACGGACGTATGGGCGAAGGTGCTGATCCTATCACCGATCCCGAGAAACTGGATCCAGGCAAAGTGCCATGCTTCCCATACCTTGAGAAATATGGCGGGGCAGATGTGATGATTGCCCAGATAGACAAGATACAGAAGGCTGGCGGCGTGGGAGTGCTGTTGTTCCACGGCGTAGGCGCCGACTACATTAAGATAAGTGCAGAAGAACATCGCCGCATACTCGACTATCTTGCCGCACATCCCGACATCTGGGTAGCACCGATGAGCGAAGTGCTCGACTACGTGACGGGGAAGTATTAAATAATGGGTGATGAGGGATAGGTGATAGATGATGGGTGAAAAACTCATTGCTTATCACTACATAAACACTTTTTTGCAATACAGACTTTGCAATATGCAAAATAAAGTGTACCTTTGCATCTGATTAATTCGAATTAAGAAAAACAAAGAAAACTATCAGGCAAAATGGATGCATTCTTTCGCACACACGCCTATCTCGTTGAGCACACCAATGCTCCCGTTCGCCGTGGGTTGATGGACGAGATCAACTGGGACGACCGGCTCATTGGCATAAAGGGAACACGTGGCGTGGGAAAGACAACATTCCTCCTGCAATATGCTAAAGAGAAATTCGTGGAGGGTGACCGCAGCGTACTCTACGTGAACATGAACAACTTCTATTTCCAGGGCAAGGGCATTGCCGAGTTTGCCGAGGAATTTGTGCGTCGAGGAGGACGGGTACTGCTCATCGACCAGGTGTTCAAACAGCCCAACTGGAGCAAGGAGTTGAGACAATGCTACGACACACTGCCCAAACTGAAGATTGTATTCACAGGCTCGAGCGTGATGCGACTGAAAGACGAGAACCCCGAGCTGAACGGAATAGTGAAGAGCTATAACCTCAGAGGATTCTCGTTCCGCGAATTCATAAACCTGAAGACAGGCAACCATTTCCACACCTACAAACTTGAAGACATCCTCGCCAACCACGAGAAGATAATAAAGGAGATACTTCCGAGAGTGAGCCCCGCAAGATATTTCCAAGACTATATCCACCATGGTTTCTATCCGTTCTTCCTCGAGCAGCGCAATTTCTCTGAGAATCTGCTCAAGACAATGAACATGATGACCGAGGTGGACATATTGCTCATTAAACAGATCGAACTGAAATACCTAACGAAGATAAAAAAGCTCTTCTACCTCCTTGCCGTCGACGGCCCGAAAGCGCCAAACATAAGCAAACTGGCGAACGACATTGAGACGAGCCGCGCAACGGTGATGAACTACATTAAGTATCTTGCCGATGCCCGACTGATAAACATCATATATCCCGTAGGCGAAGACTTTCCGAAGAAACCCGCAAAGGTGATGATGCACAACTCAAACCTCATGTATGCCATCTATCCCATTCAGTCCAATACGCAGGACGTGATGGAAACGTTCTTCGTGAATGCCCTATGGAAAGACCATACCGTGAATCAGGCCGGAAAGAAAGAAGTATATACCGTCGACGGTAACAGAAAGTTCCGCATCTGCGATGCAACGAGCGATGCAAAGATAAAGATGAACCCCGACGTCTGCTATGCCCGCTATAATACTGAAGTGGGAAAGGGCAACATGATTCCGCTTTGGCTGCTCGGGTTCCTATATTGAAGAAAGAAAAACCATATAAAAATTATACAAACAATTAAATAATACTAATTTATGGCAAAAGAAAAGAAGTTTATCACATGTGATGGTAACGAAGCTGCTGCTCACGTGAGCTATATGTTCTCAGAGGTAGCAGCCATCTATCCTATCACTCCATCATCGCCGATGGCCGAACACGTCGACGAATGGGCCGCCCGCGGCCGCAAGAACCTGTGGGGACAGACCGTCAGCGTACAGGAAATGCAATCGGAAGGCGGAGCCGCAGGTGCTCTTCATGGATCACTGCAGGCAGGTGCCCTGACAACAACCTTCACCGCATCGCAAGGACTCTTGCTCATGATTCCTAACATGTATAAGATAGCCGGCGAGATGCTGCCATGTGTGTTCGACGTATCAGCACGTACACTTGCCAGCCACTCGCTCTGCATCTTCGGCGACCATCAGGACGTGATGGCTTGCCGTCAGACAGGATTTGCAATGTTCTGTTCTGGTTCGGTGCAGGAAGTTATGGATCTTACGGCAGTGCCACATCTGGCTACACTGAAGACAGGCATCCCATTCGTGAATTTCTTCGACGGATTCCGCACCTCTCATGAGTATCACAAGATTGAGGTGATGGAGCAGGACGACGTGGCAAAGCTTGTTGACCCAGCTGATGTGAAGCGTTTCCGCGACCGTGCCCTCTCACCAGAGCGCCCAATGACACGCGGAACAGCAGAGAACCCCGAGACATTCTTCACTCACCGCGAGGCTTGCAACGCCGCTTACGATCAGGTGCCTGAAGTTGTGGAGCACTATCTCGGTGAAATATCGAAGATCACAGGTCGCGAATATCATCTGTTCTCATACTACGGTGCTGAAGATGCCGACCGCATTATTATTCTTATGGGTTCGGCAACAGAGGCTGCACGCGAGGCTATCGACTACCTGAACGGCCAAGGACAGAAGGTGGGTATGATTTCAGTACACCTCTATCGCCCGTTCTCAGTGAAGCACCTGCTTGCTGCTGTGCCAAAGACAGTGAAGCGCATCGCAGTGCTCGACCGCACAAAGGAACCGGGAGCAGAGGGCGAACCTCTCTATCTCGACGTGAAGAGTGCATTCTACGATGCCGACATCAAGCCTGTCATCGTTGGCGGACGATATGGTCTCGGTTCTGCCGACACCACACCGGCAAAGATTATCGCTGTGTATAACAACCTCGCTCTGCCTGAGCCGAAGAACCACTTCACCGTGGGTATCGTCGACGACGTGACATTCACCTCGCTTCCTGAAGTTGAGGAGATGGCACTGGGCGGCGCTGGCATGTTCCAGGCTAAGTTCTACGGACTCGGTGCAGACGGTACTGTAGGTGCCAACAAGAACTCAGTGAAGATTATCGGTGACTCTACCGACAAATATTGTCAGGCATACTTCTCTTACGACTCGAAGAAGTCGGGCGGATTCACCTGCTCACACCTGCGCTTCGGCGATACACCGATACGCTCGACATATCTGGTGACGACACCTAACTTCGTGGCTTGCCACGTTCAGGCATATCTACATATGTACGATGTGACACGCGGATTGCAGAAGAATGGCACATTCCTGCTGAACACCATCTTCGATGGCGACGAGCTCGTGAAGTTCATCCCCAACAAGGTGAAGCGCGTGTTTGCACAGAACAACATCACCGTTTACTACATCAACGCCACAAAGATTGCACAAGAGATTGGCCTCGGCAACCGCACGAACACCATCCTTCAGAGTGCATTCTTCCGCATCACAGGTGTAATACCTGTTGATCTCGCCGTTGAACAGATGAAGAAGTTCATTGTGAAGTCATACGGAAAGAAGGGTGAAGATGTTGTCAATATGAACTATGCAGCTGTTGACCGTGGTGGCGAATACAAGCAACTTGCTGTTGATCCGGCATGGGCAAACCTTGCCGACGACGAAGAGAAGGTTGACAATGCTCCCGCATTCATCAAGGAGCTCGTGCGTCCTATCAACGCTCAGGCAGGCGACCTGCTCAAGGTGAGCGACTTTGTGAAGCACAACACCGTCGACGGATCATGGCAGAATGGCACAGCAGCCTTCGAGAAGCGCGGCGTAGAAGCTTTCGTACCAGAGTGGAACGTTGAGAACTGTATACAATGTAACAAGTGTGCGTTTGTATGTCCTCACGCAGCTATCCGTCCATTCGTACTCACCGACGAGGAGTTGGCAGGCATACCAGAGCTGACAACACAAGAGATTAAGGCTCCTAAGAACCTCAAAGGCATGCATTTCCGCATTGAGACATCAGTGCTCGATTGCCTTGGATGTGGCAACTGTGCCGACGTCTGCCCAGGCAACCCGAAGACAGGCAAGGCCCTGAAGATGGTGCCATTCAATCCAGACGCAGAGGAGATGAAGAAGGAAGCTGCAAACTGGGAGTATCTGGTGAAGAACGTGAAGTCGAAGCAAGAGCTCGTCGACGTAAAGCAGAGCCCGAAGAACTCACAGTTCGCTACACCACTCTTCGAATTCTCCGGTGCTTGCTCAGGGTGCGGCGAGACTCCATACGTGAAGCTCATCAGCCAGCTCTTCGGCGACCGCGAGATGATTGCAAACGCCACAGGATGCTCGTCTATCTACTCGGCATCTATTCCTTCAACACCTTACACAACAAACGAAAAGGGTCAGGGTCCTGCATTCGACAACTCTCTGTTTGAGGACTTCTGCGAGTTTGGAATGGGTATGGTGCTCGGCAATAAGAAGATGAAGGAGCGCGTGGTGATGTTGCTCAACGAGGCAACCGCAAATGAGAATTGTCCTGAAGAATTCAAGGCACTTGCTGCTGAATGGATTGAGAAGAAGGAAGATGCAGAGGAGACAAAACGCCTTGCTGCTCTCCTGAAGCCATTCATCAAAGGCGGTGCCGAGGCAGGATGTCCTCACTGCGCCGAACTTCAGACTCTCGAACACTATCTCATCAAGCGCAGCCAGTGGATCATCGGTGGCGACGGTGCTTCCTACGATATCGGCTACGGTGGTCTCGACCACGTAATCGCATCGGGTGAAGATGTTAACCTGCTCGTGCTCGACACAGAGGTATACTCCAACACCGGCGGTCAGGCATCGAAGGCAACACCTCTCGGAGCCATCGCACAGTTTGCTGCCCAGGGTAAGCGCATCCGCAAGAAAGACCTCGGTCTGATTGCCACCACCTACGGCTACGTCTATGTTGCTCAGGTGGCAATGGGTGCCGACAACGCACAGTGCCTGAAGGCCTTCCGCGAGGCTGAGGCATATCCCGGACCATCGCTCGTCATTGCCTACGCTCCATGTATCAACCACGGTCTGAAGGCCAAGGGCGGCATGGGCAAGAGCCAGGCAGAAGAGGCTAAGGCCGTTGAGTGTGGCTACTGGCACCTATGGCGCTACAATCCACAGCTGGCTGAGGAAGGCAAGAATCCATTCTCGCTCGACTCGAAGGAGCCACAGTGGGATAAGTTCCGCGACTTCCTGCTCGGCGAGGTGCGCTACCTGTCAGTGCAGAAGGCATACCCCAACGAGGCAGAGGAACTCTTCTCCGAGGCACAGCGCATGGCACAGCTCCGCTATCAGAGCTACGTGCGCAAGAGTCAGGAGAACTGGGCAATAGAAGAAAAGGCAGAGTAAGAAAACTCTATATTCCTATAACAAAAAAGGAGCATCCGACACGCGGGTGCTCCTTTTTTTGTATTCTATAGTAAAGGCCATATACACATAACGATTATATCAACCGAACAGTTCGGAATGAGTACCTAGTCTTACCAGTTCAATGATATCGCTATCTGGGTCGAACCATATAAGGAGGAAATCCCCTTGAATATGACATTCCATGCAACCTTTGTAGTTGCCTTGTAGCATGTGAGGATAATACTCGGCAGGAATAGGAAGACCTTCTTTCAGCATAGTAAGAATCTCTACAAGCGCAGTCAGCATTTTTGGCTTGTGCCTATATCTTTTCAAGTCTTTCCTATACTGAGTAGTAGGCTGAAGTATTTTCATTATTCTTCGCTAAGTATATCGTTCATCATCTCGTCCACATCTGTGTAGAGCTTATTCTGGTTTTTTCCTGACATTGCTTCCTCAATGGCAGCCTTGGTCACATCGTTTGGTTCATTGTAGACGATGTTGAGCAAAACGCTCTCCACATAGTTGTTGAGAGTGCGGTTCTCGCGTGCAGCGTTGCGCTTCAATCCTTCCAAGAGGTCTACACGTAAGCGGAATGATGCAGGCTTTCTGATAATTGTCGAATCCATAATTTGTATATTAAGTGTAATACTATTGACTGCAAAGATAATGCAAAAGTATTACAGAGCCAAGTTTTCTGCGTTTTATTTTTTGATAAATATTCCACAATTTATCCATCTTGCTTTCATTAGAGAACAAAAGAAAGATTCTTAGAAAGCGTCAAGAAGTCTCTCAGGCAGCATTGAGAAAGCATTTAGACGGCATTAGGAAGACACTTTGTCGTGATTAAAGAGCCTTCCTAATGGAATTTGCCAGAATGCCGATATATGGATTGTAGGATAACCTGACAACAATTGCCGTCTGCCACGACTCGGATGAGCATGACAGACGGCAGGGTTGTGATATATGATTATCTTTTATTGTGCTTTATTTGCGTATGGCATCCAGTGCTTGGCGGATGTCGGCGATGATATCGTCGGCGTCTTCGATACCGACGGAGAGTCGGATAAGGTCGGGGGCGATGCCTGCCTCGCGCAGCTGTTCGTCGGAGAGCTGGCGGTGGGTGTGGCTTGCCGGGTGGAGCACACAGGTGCGTGCGTCGGCCACATGGGTGACGATGCTCACGAATCGCAGCGCGTCCATGAAGCTGACTGCGGTCTGGCGGTCGCCTTTGAGTCCGAAGGCAATCACTCCGCATGAGCCGTTGGGCAAGTATTTTTGCTGCAGGTCGTGCTGTGGATCGGTGGGCAGGTCGGAGTAGTTCACCCATGCCACGCGCTCGTCAGCTTGCAAGAACTCTGCCACGCGGCGGGCGTTTTCACAGTGGCGTGGCATGCGCAGATGGAGTGTTTCGAGACCGATATTGAGCAGGAAGGCGTTGTGTGGCGAGGGTATGGAACCGAGGTCGCGCATGAGTTGTGCGACGAGCTTCGTCATATAGGCCATTTTGCCGAACGCCTTGGTGTAGGTGAGTCCGTGGTACGACTCGTCGGGGGTAGTGAGCATCGGGAACCTGTCGGCATGGGCATCCCAGTCGAAGTTTCCGCTGTCGACGACGCACCCTCCCACCTGCGTGGCGTGGCCGTCCATGTATTTCGTAGTGGAATGGGTGACGATGTCGGCTCCCCATTCGAAGGGCCGGCAGTTGATTGGTGTCGGGAATGTGTTGTCGATGATGAGTGGCACGCCGTGGCTGTGGGCTATGCGGGCAAACTTTTCTATATCGAGCACACGGCAGCCGGGATTTGACACGGTCTCGCCGAAGAGGAGTTTCGTGTTCGGACGGAAGGCTGCCGAGATTTCCTCTTCGGAGGCTTCCTGATTGACGAAGGTGCAGTCGATGCCCAGCTTCTTCAGTGTGACGCCGAAGAGATTGTACGTTCCGCCATATATCTCGGTGGAGACGACGATATGGTCGCCTGCTTCGCAGATGTTGAACACGGCATAGAAGTTTGCGGCCTGTCCGCTCGACGTGAGCATAGCCCCCACTCCACCTTCGAGTGCTGCAATCTTTGCAGCCACGGCGTCGTTGGTAGGATTGGCAAGACGTGTGTAGAAATAACCCGACTTCTTCAGATCGAAGAGGTCGGCCATTTCCTCGGTGTTGTCGTATTTGAATGTAGTACTCTGATAGATTGGCACCACGCGTGGCTCGCCATTCTTTGGCTGCCAGCCGCCCTGCACGCAGAGGGTCGCAAGTTTCTTTTTGTTATCCATAACAAAGTTGTTCTTAAAATATATTGTGTGCAAAATTAATAAATTAAAAATAAACAACAGCATTTTCAAACGATTTATTACCTCCGGATAATAAAAAAACATAGCGTCAGTATCTGGTTTTGATACTAACGCTATCTGTGCTTGATACTGCTGCTATCTGGTTTTGATACTAACGCTATCTGTGCTTGATACTGCTGGTATCTGGCTTTGATACTAAAACCATGTTGACTTGATAGCGATGCCATCCGGTCTTTATGGTAAAGACATCTACTTCATGAGGCTTGCGTTTACCACGTTGACGGGTCGTCCATCGATGAATGCGGCTACGTTCTTTGCGGCTATGTCGACGAGGCGTCGCCGTGCCTCAATGGTGGCCCATGCGATGTGGGGTGTGATGAAAGCGTGCTCGTGGCGGGCAAGACGGCTATCGGCGGCGGGCGGTTCGGAGGTCATCACGTCGGCGGCATAGGCCGAGAGCCGGCCCGAGTCGAGGGCATCGGCGACGGCATCTTCGTCGACAAGCGGCCCGCGACCAGTGTTTATAAGCACTGCCCCGGCCTTCATCCGGAGGAGCATATTATTATTAATAAGGTGTCGGGTGCTTCCTTCCACGAGCGGACAGTGGAGGCTGACGATGTCGGCGCGGGCAAGCAGTTCGTCAATCGGGACGCTTTCCACGAAGCCGGGGAGCTCGTCGGGCTGCTTACTCGTGAGAGCCACGACGCGCATGCCGAAATCGTGGGCTATCTGCCCCACCCTGCTGCCGATGGTGCCGTAGCCGACAATGCCTATGGTCATCGCCGCGAGCTCGTGGTGAGGCATGTCCCAATAGCAGAAATCCTCCGACCGCGCCCAGCGCCCGCTGCGGTTATGGCGGGCATAGTGGTCTACGCGGCTGAAGATGTTAAGAATATGAGCGAAAGTCATCTGCGCCACGCTGTCGGTACTGTAAGCAGGAATATTTGTAACAGCGATGCCACGCTCGGCAGCCGCTTGTATGTCGACGACGTTGTAACCCGTAGCAAGGACGCCGATATACTTCAGCCGCGGCGACGAAAAGATTATTTCACGAGTGATGAGGACCTTGTTTGTGAGCACAACGTCGGCATCGGCTATGCGCTCCAGAGTGAGCGAGGGAGCAGTGCGATCGAATATCTCCACGTCGCCGAGCACTTCGAGACCCTGCCACGACAAATCGCCGGGGTTGCAGGAAAAACCATCGAGAACAACTATTTTCATAATATCCTGTCTCTTATCTATATCGTCTATAAAATCTATATCACCTATATATCCCTTCTTCCTACCCTTCCTCCTCCGACTTGTATCTCTCGCCCCAGCACTGCACCATGCGCTGATAGAGCTTCTCCTCCGACGGCGAGTGCTGAGCATACCACAGCCGATGCGAAGCGAGGTCGTCGGGAAGATACTGTTGACGGACGAAATGGCCGGGGAAATCGTGGCTATATTTGTAACCATCACTATAGCCGAGCTGCTTCATGAGCGCCGTAGGAGCATTGCGAAGATGAAGCGGCACAGGCAGATTGCCCGTCTCCTTCACCGTGCCGAGAGCGCTCTCTATGCCCATATAGGCCGAGTTGCTCTTCGGGCTGGCAGCCAGGTAGACAGCGGCCTCAGCAAGGGGAATGCGCCCCTCGGGCCACCCTATCTTCATCACAGCATCGAAGGCAGCATTGGCTATCAGGAGAGCATTGGGATTGGCAAGACCCACATCTTCGGAAGCACTGATGACAAGACGGCGGGCAATGAACTCAGGATCTTCGCCGCCCTCTATCATGCGAGCCATCCAATAAAGCGCCGCATCGGGGTCGCTGCCGCGGATACTCTTGATGAAAGCAGAGATGATGTCGTAGTGCATCTCGCCATCTTTATCATAGGCAAGCGGATTCTGCTGCAACCGGCTCTCGACTATCTCGTCGGTGATGACGACATCGTTCGACGATTCACTCTCCACAACCAGCTCGAGGATATTAAGCAGCTTGCGCGCATCGCCGCCGCTGTAGCGCATGATAGCACCCGTCTCGCGAAGCTCGATATGGCGCTTCTTCAGTTCCACATCCTCGGCAATCGCCCTCTGGAGAAGACGCATAAGGTCGTCGCGCTCCAGCGACTTCAAGACATAGAGCTGACAGCGGGAGAGCAACGGACGTATCACCTCGAACGACGGATTCTCGGTGGTGGCACCGATGAGCGTGACGACGCCACGCTCAACCGCACCGAGCAGCGAGTCCTGCTGCGACTTGCTGAAACGATGTATCTCGTCGATGAACAATATCGGCGACGCCGAGTTGAAAAAGCGCCCACTCTTCGCACGCTCGATCACCTCACGCACATCCTTCACGCCACTCGTCACCGCACTCAACGTGTAGAAAGGCACCTCAAGGCGAGATGCGACAATCTGAGCCAACGTGGTCTTACCCGTACCAGGAGGACCCCAGAGAATGAACGAACTGATGCGGCCGGCATCAATCATCTTTCTCAATACCGCACCCTCACCGACAAGGTGCTGCTGACCAACGTAATCGTCCAAACTGCGAGGACGCATCCGCTCTGCTAATGGTTCCATAATTATAAAAAGTATTATTTATTTACAAAAGTAATAGAACTTTGACGCATGGCAAAATAAAAATAAGAAATAATCAAATAATTTTATATCAAAAAATTTGGTGGTTAGACATTAAGCACTTATTTTTGCAACGCGTAATGAGAAATGCCCTGTTGACGGCACTTCAGATAAGAATACATAACAACAATACAAACAAAATGAAACAAGCAAAAACACTGACAGTCAAGACACTCAACAAAGGAAACGTGTGGGACTTGCAAGAGAACGACGTGTTCCGCATGTGGACAGCCACAATGAAAGATGCCGACATGAAGGAAAACCTGCGACACTTCCTCTCTATCGTGAACACCGCTTTCGATGTTGAAGAAGTAAAGATAGACAAACCGGAAGTGATAAAAAAATATGAGGCACGCGGATTCAAAGTGTCGGCCATCAAAAACGACGACGGCTCGAAAACAAAATGGGCCGTGAAGAAACACCCCATCATGAGAATCACCGACCTCACCTACGAAAACATACATCACATATCGGCCGCAAAACTCATCGAAGTGCTCGACAGAAACTTCGGAGGCGGATGGGACTCAATATCGCAAAGCATACGCGACATCATCGAACAAGGATTCGACATCAGCACCACCACTCTTCCGCAAGACCGGCTACATAACCCCGGAGGTATCTACGAAAAGAAAGTGAACGACGGATTCGAGGTGCTCGAAATAAAGAAAGGAACATGGGTGGAAGCCATCTTCGCAAAAGTGAAGCCCATAATGGAGAAGCCAAAGGCAAGCATCGACTATAGCGAGCGCGAATCGAAGAAAGACGACGAAGACTACAGCGAAGACGCTATGGATCATATCGACTACGAAGAGGAAGACGACTCATTCGACGAAGACAAACTCACCGAAGAAAGCTACCGCACAACCTTCGACGCCCCCGACGGCGACCTAAATCTCGAAGCTGAAGAAGTAAGCGACGAAGAAGACTTCTAAACCCAAGAATATAGAACCTATATCATACCTATTGGATGAATTAAATTTATAAAATATTTATATCCAAAAAGTTGCGCATATCATTGATTTCTAGTATCTTAGTAGTATTAAACCAACTAAGTACTTTTATCATAGATATGCGCAACTTCATTAGAAACAGTAAGAGAGTAATATGAACAAGAAAACCATCATCACCATTCTGCTCGCCCTTGTCGCAGTGGCAGGACAGGCACAAGTGAAATCGGGTCTCGACCTCTGTCTGAGGGACGAGGCGACAGGCGAAAACAGCATACACTACAATTTGCCAGACAAACAACAGAGAGCCCTCGAACATTATATCGGTGTCGGCAGCTACCCAACATACAAGATCGTTGCTCCCAACGGAAATCTACTACCAACAGAAGCTCCCCGTCCCGACCATCTCGAAGCCATCAGAAATATGATAGAAAAGTTGAAGAACAACAAATAACAATTCGTGACCCATTCACTTTATGTCAAACTTTCAAAAAAATCGGTCGGCATGCTTAGTACATGCCGACCGATTTTTATATCAATCTAATAAATCCGATTTAGAAGAATGTGTAGCGGTTGTCTACAACATTCGCATTCTGATAGAGCTCTTGCATGAGGAATCGACCCATCGTTTGGACTCTCTGCATAGAGAGCTGACGCTCCATCGCCGTCTCCTCAGCATTTGCGTCTTTCTTCTCTTCAGCATTTGCATCCGGCTGTTCCTCAGCCTTAGCATCCTGGCTATTTACCTTTGTATTCACCTTGAACAGATAGACACCTGCATTTCCACGCACCGGCTTTGCAGAGAACTCACCCTGCTTTGTACCAGCAACGGCACCTGCAAGCGCCACCTCTGGAGTCATAAGCGTCTCCACATATACACCACGGCTGTCGGAGAACTTAATCTGGTCAACGGTAGACACCTTTGCACCTGCCTTCTCTGCATCGGCAATGGTCTTCACGTCCTTGACCTTCTCCTCGAGCATAGCAGCCTTCTTGTCGCGAATGACCATCGAACGAATCTGTTCTGCCACCTGAGGATTATCAAGTGGAGCAAATCCCTTCTTATTTATCTTGTCGAGGATGGCAATGAGCATATGATCATTCTCACCACACTGTGTCATCTTCGACACGTCGCCGACCTTTGCCTCAAAGAGCCAACGGAGAACTTCCTTCGTACTCGATACATTAGCCACGGTGTGAGCTGTAGTGGTGATGTTCTTCTGATCAAGAACAGTGTAGCCATTCTGCTTAGCATTATTGATAAGATCCTCGGCCGTTCTGTTTGCACTCACAAACGAGCTGAACTTATTGAAGGCCTCGTGATAGGTGTCATCAGAGAATGTGATATCCTTGCGAATGACAGCTGCCGTGTACTTTGTCTTGAAAGCTTTACGCTCGAGAACCTGCATAACGACATTAGCCTGAGAGAGTTCGATCTCGCGGATCTCGCCTGCAGCCATTGTATTGAGAGCCTTGAATATCTTCACGTTTTCAATGTCAATAGAAGGCTCGTTCTGATACATAGCTGTTGTGAACCATACCTTCTGACCGCCCTGGTTGTAATTCTTTGCAACAACTTCGAAGTCAGCACCGCCCTTGATAGCAGTGATGATTGAGTCAGCCGACTTCTTCGAGGCAGCCATATCAGCACCGCCGACAGTTATGAAACGATACTGGACAGAGTCTGGAAGCTGTTCCTTGGCGATAAGCTTCATGACTGAGAGAGTCTTATTAATCTTATCCTCAAACACTTTTGAAGTCTGACCGACGGCAATAGAATCGAGACGGTTAGCCACATCCATAGGATAAGCGCCCTTCAGAACAGGAAGTCCGAGATATGGAACATCCGACACGCTACGCTTCACGACAGCAGCAGGGTCCTCAGCAGCAGCAAGTTCTTCCTTATACTTTGCAAACTGCTCGTTGATGTCGGCGATGTCCTTCGTAGAAGGCTCAACCTTCACATCGATATACTTAATGTCGCGGCTCTCAGCGTCTTGACGGAACATTGGCTTCATTTCCTCATACTTAGCTTTCATATCGGCATCTGTCACCTCAACAGTGCTGTCGGAAATTGCTGCATATGGGAAAGCAGCAAGCTCGATACTCGACTCCTCGTTCTGCTCGGCAATAGCCATCTTAGCTTCTACGGGGTTGGAAAGCTGAGTAGCAGCGGTAAGAGTCTGATACTTCTGACTGAGGATCTCCTGACGAAGGTTCTTCTCTACAAAAGTCCAGAACTTATAAATAGTCTGGCTCTGAGGATCGAGCGATCCCTGAGAACGATATGTACTAAGGAAATTCTTCAATGCAGCAACATCGAAGCGACCTGTCTGACGATTGAAGAACGGAGTCTGCTGGAGGAAAGGATTAGTCCCTTTGTTAAGAACATCCTGCATCTCCTCATCTGTGACGGTCAGTCCCAGACGCTCTGCCTCGTCGTTGACAATAGCATTTGTGACGTATGTCTGCCAGACATAGTCTCTGTAGCGATCGAGCTCGGTATCGTTGAGCCCTTGTTCGCCACGCTGCAGTTTAATGATTTCCACATACTCATCCACGAGTTTCTGGTACTCCTGGACATTGATTTTCTTACCTAACACCTCGCCGATCTGCTGTCGACGGTCGTTGCGAGTTGACTCGCAAGAGCGGAATGCCTCTTCGGCAATGAATGCAAAAAGGCCGAGACCGATGACACAGATCAGGGCCACGCCTTTGCTTCTGATTTTTCCTAATGCTGCCATTTTTCTTTTATTTATTCTTTTAATTTTGTTTTTACTTTTCAAATTCAGCCTGCAAATTTACTAATTTCCGTTTAAACAACGGCATAATTTTCGAGAAAAAATGCCTTGCTACTCTACCTTTAGCTTTACAAGCTCGATTTTGGTACTCGTGTTTTGCAGAATCTTGAACTCAAAGCGTCCGATCTTCACAACTTCGTTAAGCTTTGGGAAGCTCTGGTATTCGTGAAGGATGAGTCCGCCGACGGTCATGTAGTCGTCACTTTCAGGAAGATCGAGATCGAACAGTTCGTTCACCTTGTCTATCTCAAGCCGGGCGGAGAGGAGGTATTCTCCGTCGGATGTCTGCTGAGCTACGTACTTGGCATTGTCGTGTTCATCTTCGAAGTCGCCGAATATCTCTTCCACGATATCTTCGAGCGACACGATACCGCTTGTTCCGCCGAACTCGTCGACAACTACGCCGAGGCTCTTCTTCTGCCCGAGGAGGGTCTTCATGAGTTTCTGTGCTGCCATTGTCTCAGGAACGAAAGGCATCGTCTGGATATTGTCGCGCCACTTATCTGGCTGGCGGAACATTTCCGAACTATGGATATATCCTACGATGTGGTCGATATCTTCATCGTAGACAATAAGCTTGCTGTTTCCGCTCTCGACGAATTTCTGCCTGAGCTCGTCGACGGTGCAGTCGTTAATATCCACTGCATTGATTTCCGTACGAGGTATCATGCAGTCTCTCACTTTTGTATCAGGAAATTCGAGTGCATTCTGGAAGATCTTCACTTCGTCGTCGATCTTTGTATCGTCGGGGGCATTGTCGATGCTCGACTGCACGAGAAAGTCGAGGTCTACTTTGGAGAATCCCTCGTCGTCTTCCTCTTCTTTCACCCTTATGCCTGCCAGTCTGAGGAATATCTTTGATAGCAGGGTGGCAAATTTGCTTATCGGCCAGAGGATGATATAGAAGAAATATGCGGGCAGTGAGAAAAGAGAAAGCATTTTGTTGGGGTTACTGCGGAAGAGAGTCTTCGGCAGGAACTCGCCGGTGAAGAGCACGATCAAGGTGGATAGGATTGTGTCGGCGGGCACGGTGAACGTCGCGGGCATGCCACTGAAGATAGTGTTGTCGAACAGTCGTGCGAAGAGGATGCCATAGACGACGAGTACGATGTTGTTGCCCACGAGCATTGTGCTCACGAAGGCATTGGGATGGGAGAAGAATCGGGAGAGGATGGAGGCTGTGAGTGTCTTGCGTCCTTTGTCCATCTCGGCAAGCAGTCGGTTGCTTGAGATGAAGGCAATTTCCATCCCTGAAAAGAATGCCGACATAACGAGCGTTATGCCGATTGCGATTATTAACGATATATTAGAATCTTCCAAGTCTGTTTCTTATAATTGTTATCTGTTTGCCGACGTGCTTCTCCTCACAGGTGTTGCCTGTGGACGCATTGGTTGCTGCAAAGTGTCTGAGGCGGCATTTGCCTCGTCGGCATCACTATCCATTATGCCTTTCTCAAACGAGCCTTTACTGTTTGAGACGTAGTATTTCGTCATTGTCTCATTGCTCCAGAAGTAAGCCCCCTGCAGGCTTCGCTCTGGAGTGACGAGGCGGGAGAACGTGTTGGAATATAGTTTCTTCATACGCTCGTCCCAATAGAGTTGCTCGCTGTCGTATGTAAGTCCGTCGGATGTTTTTATGTGTACCCTGCCTCGCAGTTCCCACAGGCGTTTCTCTGTATAATAGTATGCAGTGTCGGCCTGTATGTATGTCATCGGCTTGAATTTCTCGTCGAACTGTTCGAGGAATATAGCCTTCTCAAATATCCATCGTGGAGTGTGGAGGTTTTGGTTTACTTTCCACTCTTCTGATATGATTCGATATTTCATCACGCCGGAATCGGAGATGAGGGTGTTCACTCCGTAGGTCGTCATCACCGGTACGGAGTCGCGCTCAAGTATTGCGGGAGCTGTGTGTTCTTTCTGTTGCTCGCATGCAACAAGAAAGACCATCATCACGGCGGAAAAATACAGGAGTCGTCTCAAGGGTATCGTGTTTGATGGTGACTACTGAACCTTCCATTTTGCGAACCACCGTTCGTTGAACGTCAGTCCGATGTTTATTCTGAAGGAGTTTTCCTTTATCAGGCTCTTGGCGTCGCGACAGATCCACTGTCCTGATATGTTCAGGATAGAGCGGTTGTTGTATCTGTTTGTGATGGGTATTCCCAAACCTGCGCTGACGCTATACTCCTTTGGCCCGTCGATGCCGTTTATCACCTGATATGGTGTTGCATAGCCAGCTCCGATGCGATATCTGATTTTCTTTAGATATGAGCGGCCGTCCTCGTCGGCTACAAACTCCACGCCGACATTCACCTTGTGGCGGTCTTTGAACATTCCGCTCCTGAGTGCATACTGTGGTGTCCCGCTTGAGGAGTCATACATCGGGAACGATATTCCGGCCCATTTCTGGAGTGTATAGTCGGCACCGATGCGCAGTTTGTTCTTATGGTTCCACAGGAATCCTCCTCCGTATACCGACGGCAGTTCGAAAGCGTTGTCGATGGTATAGACGGTTGTGTCGGAGACGGATGTCTGCGAGTTTCTCGATATCACCTTGCATTCCGGGTCGGTGCCGAGTTTATGTCCGAGCGAATATGTTGCGCCGAGCGTCACCTTGTCGTTCTTCGACAGGCGGGCAGTGAACTGCAGTCCGAAGTCGACCTTGAAGTTTCTCACGTCGGCAGAGTAATATTTCGACAGGGTATTGATGTAGACATCGCTGTAGCTGTTCACCACGGAGCGGTCTATCGAGCCCCAGAGATATGAACCGTTCACACCGATGGCCAAGCCTTTGAATGGTTCCCACCCAAAACCGAGGTATGCCTGGTGCAATCCGCCGGAACCGGAATAGGTATTGGTGTATGTCGTCGTGCCCGACTCGTCGCTGCTTATTTTCGACGAAGAGGAATAGCTGTATCCCACGTTGGTATATGGCATAAGTCCGAATCCTATGCCGAAATGCCTTGCGGCACGGAAGAGTGCCGAGATATATTCCAGGTTTGCGTTGTTGGCATTCAGCCGTCTGCCGCCTTCCTCGAAGTTTGTCAGCTGTCCTGCTATGCCCACGTCGAAGATGAACGACATCGAGTCGACTGCCGAATAAGAAGCGGGATTGAGGAAGTTCACCTGGTTATGCTCTCGATAGCCTATTCCCACGCCGTTCATGCCGCGGTTGAAGCCTGTCGACTGCTCAGTAAGTTCGCCAAACCCGTATTGGCTGTAAGGAGAGTTGGTGCCGCTCTGTGCTGCCACGATACCGGGGGCAACAGCAAGCAGGCCTGCAATGCAAATATTCTTTATTTTGCACATATTTTATATTGTCTGTCTTTATTTTCCTAAAAAGCACGGGCTCTTTTTGCCCAATGGTCATAATCGGTGCAAAATTATTGAAAAAATTCGAAATAATATCATGATAACTGCAAAATATAAACTATTTTTGCATCGTGAAACATTTTAGGAGCTTTTTCAAATGCTTGCCGATTGTTTTTTTTCTATTATTAACAAATACTGCAAGCGCATCATCCGTCAGCGACCGTCTCTCAGAGATGGATTCTGTCGATATCAGCCTTCTCACGTGCGGGCCGGGCAATGAGGTCTACACTCTCTATGGACACACGGCAATCCGCGTGAACAACCGTGCACGGCAGGCCGACGTGGTGGCAAACTATGGCATCTTTTCGCTCGAAAAGAGTTTCTTCGTCCCGCTGTTCGTGTTTGGCATCACCGACTACACGATGGGCCTTTCCACCTTCGAGTCGTTTTGCGCTGCCTACGCCCACGAGGGGCGCTGGGTGAAGGAGCAAAGACTGAACCTCGGGGCTGCGGACAAGCTTGCCATCGTGAGTGCACTCGAGATGAACTATCTGCCTGAGAACAGGGTGTATCGCTACAATTATTTCTACGACAACTGCACTACCCGCGCCCGCAATATCATCGCCGACAACATCTCTGGCAGGATAGACTATCGCCACGCCGCGGATTCTGTCGTGACCTATCGCAGCGCCATCCACGCCTACAACGGGAGTCATCCTTGGGCGCGGCTGGGCAACGACCTCCTGCTCGGAGTAAAAGCCGACGTCCCAATAACTTACGAAGAGCAGCAATTCTTGCCTGAGAACCTGATGAAGGATTTCGACAATGCGGTGATCGTTGGCAACGACGGCAGCGAGAAGAAGCTTGTAGAGTCGACCGAATGGCTTGTCATGCCTTCGGAGCAGACACACGCCGGCGGTTTCCCGCTGAAGCCATTCGACGCCGTAATGATCCTGTCGCTCGTCATCTTCGTAGCAACAATCATAGAAAGCCGGAGAAAGAAAAGTTACTGGCTGCTCGACGCAGTGCTCCTGTCTGCCGACGGCATTGCCGGACTCATACTGCTGGCAATGGTTTTCTCGCAGCACCCAACGGTGCAACTTAATTTCCAGATTCTGCTTTTCTGCCCAGTCAATCTTTTCTTGATCTGTCCGATAGTCAAGAATCTGAAAAACGGGCAATGCCATAAGTGGCTGAAAGTGTGGTGCGCCCTGCTCGTCGTATATCTCATCGGCGGACTGCTGCAAAAGTATCCTGAGGGAGAAATAATGCTTGCCCTGGTACTGATGGCAAGATACTTGCTGAAGATAATAGAAACAAGAAAATAAAATAGTAAAAGCCAGATGAACGACAAACTGATACGTATTTCCGCGATAATCACTTTTGTACTGAGTAGTAACGCTCTCGTGGCGCAGAGTCTGCAGCCTGCCCCGCGGCTGGTGGTAAACATTACTGTCGATCAACTGCGCACCGACTATATCGAGCAGTTCTCTGCCCTCTACTCTTCCGACGGATTTAAGCGTCTGCTCACCGAAGGCACCGTCTACGAGGCCGCTGCCTATCCGTTCAAGAACGTCGACCGCGCCTCGGCTGTGGCAGCAATAGCCACGGGGACGACACCTTATTATAATAATATCGTGGGCTCGCAGTGGATCGACCGAAATACGCTCCGGCCCATCCAGGCTGTCGACGACCAAAAGCATCTCTACTCGCCCGAGAAGATGCTCGCCTCGACAATCGCCGACGAACTGAAGGTTGCCACGTCGGGAGCGGCCATCGTCTATGGCGTTGCCGAGGAGAAAGACGCAGCCATCCTCTCCGCTGGACATGCTGCCGACGGTGCATTCTGGATCGACGGAAAGACAGACAAATGGCTCACGTCGGACTACTACTCTCAGGAGGCAATTTCGTGGTTAATGAATTACGCGAATGCAAACGCACAATCCTCTGAGAACAAGCCTAATAAGAACGACCGCATAGTCGACCTCGCCATAGCCTGTGCCGACGGAAAAGCAATGGGCCGCGACGAGGTGACCGACTATCTTGCCGTCACACTTTCGGCCACCTCCAACAAAGCCGAGAACACCCCCGAGGAGATGGAGCAAATCTATCTCGCGCTCGACAAATCGATGGGCCGCCTCGTGGGGGAGATAGAGAAGAAGGTGGGCAGCGGAAAGGCGCTCTTCGTGGTCACAAGCACCGGCTACGTCGTAGAGCCCGAGCCCGACTATGCCAAGTATAAAATCCCGACGGGAACATTCTACATCAACCGCACTGCGCAGCTGCTCAACATGTATCTCGGCGCCATCTACGGGCAGGCACGCTATGTGGAGACATGCTTCCACAACCAAATCTACCTCAACCGCAAACTGGCAGAGCAGCGCCACATAAACTTCAGCGAGATCGTCTCGCGCTCGAAGGACTTCATCATACAGCTCTCAGGCGTACGCGCCGTGGTCGACAGCCCCTACTCGCCCAACATCAGCGGCGACATCATCGTAGAGATTTCTCCGGGATGGCAGGTGGTGAACGAGGAGACAGGCGAGAAATTCACGTCGAGAGCATCCTTCGTGCCATTCCCAATCATCTTCTACGGCGCCGGCACCAAGGCACAACGCATCAGCCTACCCGTCACAACCGACCAGATAGCACCCACCATTGCAGGCGCTATCCACATCCGCGCACCAAACGCATGCAGCGCTTCGCCGCTGAGATAGTCGTCATGTAAGCAATATTGCATAGGCAGGACGACTGGCTCATTATCGGCGTCAGGCCACAGTACATGGGCCTTGTACTCCAAGTACATGGCTCTTGTACTCACAGTACATGGGCTTTGTACTCACAGTACATGGGCCATGTACTGCCGCCGGAGACGACGCCACTAAACGGCAAAAAATACATCATCAAGCGGAAAAGACAAAATTAATTTGGGTTTTCTCCCATTTTATTATTAACTTTGTCGGCCACATTATTAATTTTATAGAAGATAACAACAACAGAATATGAATTTCAATGCATTTTTGAAGTCACTTTTCGGTGACAAATCGACACGCGACATGCGTCTGATACAGCCCCTCGTGGAGAAAGTGAAGAGCGTCTACCCCGAAATAGAAAAGCTCAGCAACGACGACCTGCGAGCAAAGAGTAAGGAGATAAAAGACTACGTTCAGGGCGCAGTGAAAGAAGAGAGAGCACAGATAGAAGAACTGCGCGCAAAGATCGAAGACACCCCGCTCGACGAGCGTGAGGCCATCTTCAGCCAGATTGACAAAATAGACAAAGAAATCCTCGACATACTGGAGAAGAAACTCGACGAGGTGATGCCCGTGGCATTCAGCATCGTCAAGGAGACCGCCCGACGCTTTGCCGAGAACGAAGAGACAGTGGTAACAGCCACTGACTTCGACCGCGAGCTCGCCGCCGACCCGAAGAAAGACTTCATCTCCATCGACGACGACAAGGCAATCTACCACAACCACTGGACAGCTGGTGGCAACGATCTGAAATGGGAAATGATACACTACGACGTGCAGCTCTTCGGAGGCGTCGTACTGCATCAGGGAAAAATAGCCGAAATGGCTACGGGAGAAGGAAAGACCCTCGTGGCCACGCTCCCCGTATTCCTCAACGCACTGACAGGAAACGGCGTACATGTGGTCACGGTGAACGACTATCTGGCAAAACGTGACTCGGAATGGATGGGACCACTCTACGAGTTCAACGGACTCTCCGTCGACTGCATCGACAAGCACCAGCCCAACTCAGCAGCGCGACGCAAAGCCTACGAAGCCGACATCACATTCGGCACAAACAACGAATTCGGCTTCGACTACCTGCGCGACAACATGGCAGTGGCACCAGCCGACCTCGTACAGCGCGCACACAACTACGCCATCGTCGACGAGGTAGACTCTGTGCTCATCGACGACGCACGTACGCCGCTCATCATATCAGGACCAGTGCCAAAAGGCGACGACCAGATGTTTGAGGAATATCAGCCACTAGTAGAACGACTCGTAAACGTACAGCGACAACTCGCAACGCAATACCTCTCGGAGGCAAAGCAGAAAATAGCCGAAGGAACAGAAAAGAACGACCCGAAAATACTCGAAGAGGGATTCCTGTCGCTATTCCGCTCATACAAAGCACTGCCAAAAAACAAAGCTCTCATAAAATTCCTCTCAGAAGAAGGCATCAAGACAGGCATGCTCAAGACAGAGGAGTTCTACATGCAGAACAACAACCGCGAGATGCCAAAAGCCATTGAGCCACTCTATTTCGTCGTCGACGAGAAGCTCAACTCCTGCGACCTCACAGACAAAGGCACCGACTGGCTGGCACGACAAGTAGACGACAAAGACCTCTTCGTGCTACCCGACATCACCTCGCAACTCTCAGCTCTCGAAGCAGAAACAGGACTCAGCGAGGAAGAACGGCTCAACCGAAAGGACGACCTCATGAACCACTACGGCGTGCAGAGCGAGCGCGTACACACTCTACAGCAACTGCTGAAAGCCTACTGCATGTTCAACAAAGACGACGAATACGTGGTCATCGACGGCGAAGTGAAGAT
>JAFUVV010000057.1 GCA_017477435.1 Prevotella sp. | reverse complement strand
CGCCAAAAATCGCTATAAAACAAGAGAAATATCAGAATTAACAAAAATTAAAAATCCGTGCAACTTATTGAGTTACACGGATTTCTTTGTGATTTATTTATGGATGTTTAACTTCCATCAATGGACCTCCTCGAAGTCGGCGTCTTGGACGTTGTCGGCAGAGTTGTTGTTTGTCTGCTGACCGGCGTTGTATGATTGTCCGTTGAAGCCTGCGTCGGGTCCGGGTTGTGCGCCGCCTGCCTGCTGATACATCTTTGCTGATGCTGCCTGCATGACCTGGTTGAGGTTGTTGATGGCGTTGTCGATTGCTGCGATGTCGCCACTCTTGTGTGCATCACGGAGTGCCTGGAGAGCGCTCTCGATACCTGGTTTCTCATCGGCAGGAATCTTGTCGCCGTTGTCCTTGAGGAAGTTTTCGGTGGTGAAGATCATCGAGTCGGCCTGATTCATCTTGTCCACCCGTTCGCGCTCTGCCTTGTCGGCTGCGGCGTTGGCTTCTGCCTCTGCCTTCATGCGCTTGATTTCCTCGTCGCTCAGACCACTTGATGCTTCAATACGGATTGCCTGCTCGCGACCTGTAGCCTTATCCTTTGCCGACACGTTGAGAATACCGTTAGCATCGATATCGAAGGTCACCTCAATCTGTGGCACACCGCGGCGTGCTGGAGCGATGCCTTCGAGGTTGAACTGTCCGATGCTCTTGTTCTGTGCTGCCATTGGTCGCTCGCCTTGCAGGACGTGTACGGTGACGGCAGTCTGGTTGTCGACGGCTGTGGAGAATATCTCGCTCTTCTTGCACGGGATGGTGGTATTGGCATCGATGAGTTTTGTCATCACGCCTCCCATGGTCTCGATACCGAGTGTCAGTGGTGTGACGTCGAGCAGTACGATGTCGCCCACTCCGCCTTCCTTGTTGAGGATGGCGCCTTGTATTGATGCTCCTACGGCCACGACCTCATCGGGATTAACGCCTTTCGATGGTTCTTTGCCGAAGTAGTTCTTCACGAGTGTCTGCACGGCTGGTATTCGGCTTGAGCCTCCTACGAGGATCACTTCGTCGATGTCGCTCGTTGAGAGTTTGGCGTCACGCACTGCGTTCTGGCATGGTACGAGACATGCCTGTATCAGCGAGTGTGCGAGTTGTTCGAACTGTGAGCGTGTGAGTGTCTTCACGAGGTGCTTTGGCACTCCGCCCTCGGCCGAGATGTATGGCAGGTTGATTTCTGTGGTTGTCGAAGAAGACAGTTCTATCTTTGCCTTCTCAGCGGCTTCTTTGAGTCGCTGCATTGCCATCGGGTCTTTTGAGAGGTCGATGCCTTCGTTTGCCTTGAAGTCTTGTACGAGCCAGTCGATAATCACTTGGTCGAAGTCGTCGCCGCCGAGGTGTGTATCGCCGTTGGTGGAGAGCACTTCGAATACTCCGCCGCCGAACTCGAGGATTGAGATATCGAATGTTCCGCCGCCGAGGTCGAACACGGCTATCTTCATGTCTTTGTTGGCTTTATCCACGCCATAGGCCAGTGCTGCTGCTGTAGGCTCGTTGACGATGCGCTGCACGTTGAGTCCGGCAATCTGTCCAGCTTCCTTTGTAGCCTGACGCTGTGAGTCGCTAAAGTATGCCGGTACGGTGATGACGGCATCGGTAACTTCCTGTCCGAGATAGTCTTCGGCAGTCTTCTTCATCTTCTGGAGCACCATGGCCGATATTTCCTGTGGAGTATATTTACGTCCTTCGATGTCCACACGTGGATATCCGTTCTCGTTTACTACAGTAAATGGCACGCGCTCTGCCTCTTTGCGAGCCTGCTCGTAGGTCTCGCCCATGAAGCGTTTGATGCTGTAGACGGTGTTCTTCGGGTTTGTAATAGCCTGACGCTTAGCGGGGTCGCCCACTTTGCGCTCGCCGTCTTTCACGAATCCCACCACCGATGGAGTGGTGCGTTTTCCTTCACTGTTTGCAATCACAACGGGCTCATTGCCTTCGAATACGGCAACGCAGCTGTTGGTTGTTCCTAAGTCAATTCCAATAATCTTTCCCATAATTCTTATCTTTTTTTTCGTTATTCTTTATAATATAATAATATGTACGTGCGCAGGTTGTCGTGTCGCACACCTATAAAATAACAAACGTCGTGCCAAACGACATTTTTTCTCTCTCGCGGCATGTCGTATATGCCATTTTGTCGCATACAGATGCCGAAGCATACAGTCAATTCCGACAGCAGTACATGGTTCATGTACTCGCAGTACAAAGGCTTTGTACTCTCAGTACAAGGCTCATGTACTCACAGTACAAAGCCCATGTACTGCCGTCGGGGACAAACATCGGCCACGTCAGATGTATGCATATGCGAGGATATAATTATATGTACGCGGGAGAATAAAAATGACTTCACGCCTTTGGAAATTCCGAAAAATATCATAACTTTGCCATGTTGAATCGTTTCAACGCTATTTTCGTCAAAATCTCACAAAGCAACGATATGGAAAACGAGACCACAGACCCTCAGATAATCCAGCCTGAGGACATCGCCAGCCCAGAGGAGCAGATTGCCACGGAAGAGACTCCGACGGAGACACCCACAGAGGACATGCCTGCTGAGGAACCCGCCGAAGAGCCCACGGAGGAGACTCCGACGGAGACGCCCACAGAGGACATGTCTGCTGAGAAACCCGCCGAAGAGCCGGAAGAGCCGACGCCTCCCACCCCACCGCACACCAACAGCAACGACCACAGCCGCACCCACCGCAACCCACTGACTATCATCGTGCTCATCGCATTCAGCATCATGGCCGTGTCGTGGATAGTGAGAAACTGCAAGGGCATGAACGAAGAGAAGAAGATGAAGGCTGAATTCAGGGAAAGCTTCGAAAACCGCCGGCAGTATGCTGAGCCCGATTCCACCTACGAAGAACCTGACTTCGGTTCCGATGTCGACCACGGCGAGCGCCCGAGCATCGAAGTGAGGGAGCAAAGAGCCGAAGAACCAGAGGAAGGCAACGACTCCACGACGACAGGAAGCATCGTCGTAAGCGAAAATGCTGTTCCCTCCGAGAACATCGAAACAACACCGCCGGCAGAGAACGTCGCCCCGGCAGAGAACACGGAAACACCTGCACCACAGGAAGATATACCACAACAACCTACGCAAACCGAAGAATAACCTATGACGAAGAAAAGCTCAATCATCGCAGCACTGGCAATCCTCATGCTCAGCGCGTGCCACACGCCCTACCACATGAGCGACATCAGCCGCACCCGCCTGCTCATCGACAACCGCTACGACGCCACACCCGACGCCACAGCCGCCGCATTCATCACACCCTACAAGCAGCGCGTCGACAGCATCATGAGTCCCGTGGTGGGACATGCAGCAACCTATCTCGAGGCCAAAAGGCCCGAAGGGAAACTGTCGAACCTCATGCCCGACATACTGCTCTGGGGAAGTAAGAAATTCGGAGAGACACCCGACTTCGCCGTCTACAACATGGGAGGCATACGGGCAGCACTCGCCGAGGGCGACGTGACCTACGGCGACGTAATAAATGTCGCTCCGTTCGAAAACAAAATATGCTTCCTCACACTTACCGGAGAGAAAGTCGTCGAACTATTCTCGCAGATGGCATCGCGCGGAGGCGAATGCGTAAGCCACGGCGTGAAGATGATCATCACATCCGAAGGGAAGTTCGTCTCGGCAACAATCAACGGCAAACCCATCGACCCGAAAGCAAAATACCGCATCGCAACGCTCGACTATGTAGCGCAAGGCAACGACCAGATGGTGGCATTCAAAGACAAGACCGACGAGGTGTCGCCGCAGGAATATGAGAACAACGTGCGATTCATCATCATCGACTACTTCCGCGAGAAAGAATCACAAGGCATCGCCGTCGACTCACCCATTGAAGGCCGCGTGACAGTAAAAGAAGCACCATAATCCCAAAAGGGAAACAGCCCACCCCTAACCCCTCCCAGGGAAGGTAACCATAGAGCCTCCTAGGATTTCCTAGGTCCTCCTAGGTCTTCCTAGGTCCTCCTAGGTCCTCCTAGATCTTCCTAAAAAAACTTTCAACTTTCAAATAAAAATGAAACACCTCCTCACCATACTTGCAATATCCTTCTCCCTCTCTGCCTCGGCACAGAAGGAGCTCACCATCCTCCACACCAACGACACCCATAGCTGCATCTTCCCCCTCGCCAAGACACTCGCCGACACCGCCATCGCCGACCGAGGAGGATATCTCCGACGCATAGCAGCAATAAAACAACAGCGGCAGCTCGACCCCGACCTCCTGCTCTTCGACAGCGGCGACTTCTCGCAAGGATCACCATACTACTCGCTCTTCAAAGGCGACGTCGAAGTGAGCCTGATGAACCAGATGCGCTACGACGCAGCAACGATAGGCAACCACGAGTTCGACTTCGGCATCGACAACATGGCACGCATCTTCCGAATGGCAAAATTCCCCATCATATGCGCCAACTACGACTTCACCGGCACCGTGCTCGAAGGGATAGTAAAGCCCTACATCGTCATCAAACGCAAAGGCATACGCATCGGAGTATTCGGACTCTCACCCGCACTCGACGGACTCGTCGACCCGAAGAACTGCCCGGGAGTAAGATTCCTCGACCCGGCAGAGACGGCACAGAAAATGGTCGACATCCTCCGCGACAAGAAGAAATGCGACCTCGTCATCTGCATATCACACCTCGGATGGCTCTACGACGACACCGGCGACCAGAACATGATATCAAAGACACGCGGCATCGACCTCGTGCTCGGAGGACACTCCCACACCTACTTCAACAACCTGCGCTACACCGACAACATCGACGGAAAGCCCATACCCGACGACCAAAACGGCAAGCATGCCATCTACGTCGGCAAGATGACACTCAGCATGCAGAAAAAATAAAAAACACCTCTAGCAGCCCACCCCTAACAGCCCACCCCTAGCAGCCCACCCCTAGCAGCCCACCCCTAGCAGCCCACCCCTAACCCCTCCCTGGGGAGGGGAATCCTAGACCCTCCAAGGATTTCCTAGGCCTACTTAGAGCCTCCTAGGATTTCCTAGAGCCTCCTAGGTCTTCCTAGAACCACCTAGCCCTTCCTAGCCCCATCCCCTCAAAAAAAATCAAAAAAAAATCTCATAATTATTAGGTATTATCAAATACTTTTGTACCTTTGCACCAACAAATAGTAGGTATCAACCTCCTAAGAGAGAGAAAAAACATTCATAAACAAAACAATAACAGAACATTATGGCATACGTAATTAGCGACGATTGTATCGCATGCGGTACATGTATTGACGAATGTCCATCAGGAGCAATCTCTGAGGGCGAGAAGTATTCAATCGATCCAGACATCTGCACAGAGTGTGGCACTTGCGCCGATGTTTGTCCCAACGAAGCTATCAGCCTTCCATAAACACATACGGCTGACAAAACACAAGCGGGGATGCGACAATCGCATCCCCGCTTTTTTCATACCTGAAGAGCAGGACATCACCTCTGCAACATCCGCCCGGCTTCCCTGACCATCTTCCCGACATCAGCATCCTTGCCCGGATCCCATGGCAGGAACGGCTTGAGCGTCTCCTCAACAGCGGCACGCACCTTGTCGTCGCCACTCTCACGCAGAGTCCTCACCTTCTCGTAGGCCTGGATACCCTCCACAAGACGCTGCATGCGAATACTGCTGCCGTCGGGGTAGACCAAGAAGCAATCGCCCGACGCCCACGTGCGGAAACGACTGTCTACACACGGATCCTTCACCCAGCTGTTATATGCCCACCGCAGATAACCATCGTAGCCGATGGCAGCAGCATGCCAGCCAATGTACGACGACTCGGCAGGCGGGGAGAACGTGAACGTGTTGGGACGCTCGGGAGAACAGCAGGTGTAGAACGTCACAGGCTTACCCTCTGCACGACGACGCTTCACGATATTGTAGTCGGACTGCATATAGGATATGCCCACACTGATGTCGTATATCTCGTCGATCACCTCGGGGAAATAGTTAAACGCACCTTCAAGGCGATAGCCCGGGTCGGCACGCTTCACAATATCGTAGGCAGCACGCAACTGATCGGTAGGACGCTCGTCCATGGCGATGCAAGTGCAGGAGAACCAGCCCTTCTGCTTCAGATGGGAAGCAAAATCCTTCAGGAAAGGAAGGATGAAATCCTCATACTCCTTCTCACCAGGATGGCAAGCCACATACTTCACGCTGTTCGAAGCCATGTCGTAGTAGTCGAACCTGTAATGCCAGGGCACAAGCGTATAACAGTCTATCTGCTCGTCGATGCCCATACTCATCATAAACTCCACCCAGCGGTCGAAGACCTCATAATTATATTTCCACTCGCCGCCGATGGTCTTCATCTTACCTATCATGCTCTCAAACGGATCCTGCGTCTGTCCGTTCCACGGCCGCTCGATGATAGAACACGTGATCACCTTCTGACCGGCATCAGCCAGAGTCTTCATCACCGGACGCATGCGGTCGAAGTGTTCCTTGCTCCACAGTGGGACATCGAAATATCTTGCCACGGCATACGGGTTCTGCCACAGGTCGAGATGGAACTTCCAGTCCTTCGGCTCAGGCAACACCCTGTCGGCCACATCCACCGTCAGCGGCAACACCGTGCGGCGACCGTCGCACGTCACCGTCACCTTGCCAGTATATTTCCCAGCCTTGGCATCCTGAGGCACCTTTATCTCAAACCACACCGGACGTGTAGTCCTTGCATCCACGCCAAACTCGTGGCACTCCACAAGCCTGTCGGCAACAAGGGCGGAGTCGCTGCGGGAGATATTGTCGGCCATAACATAGGTCACCTTGAACGTCTTCACATTCGCGGCACTGATAGCGTTCCGTCCCGACCGCAGGTCGCTCACGGCCACTCCGACCTTCACAACCTCCTTTGGCGCAACGACCACGGCCTGGGCATTCACCCGTTCACCGCGCCATGCACTTAGGCTGAGCGTCTTCGTCGCACCCTCAGCAGGCACACTGCGCGAATATCTCACATCGGTGGAGCCCCAGGCCACACTGACTGTCTTCACACCGTCCCACCGGCTCTGATCGCCAGGATAAGGATCGGCCAACTCTCTCTGCGCCATCACATTAACACCGACGCACAATAAAAAGAAAAACCATTTTCTCATAATATCATTAATTTAAGTACTGACGCTTATTCGCTGTGCTCATCAGCAAGACAGTCGCAAACTCTGGCTTCTTAGGAGTTATGGAGTTACGACATTAGTTATCTACTCCTTTTCTAACTGAAGTTATTGGATAGTAGGTTATTGTCTTAACTCCATCAACTTGCGAGACTTGTCGAACACAAGTGAGACCCGCTGACCGAAGGGAGGAAAACTTGAATAATTATCTGTTTGATCTGCATAATCTGCATGAAACAACGATGACGACAACTATGAACTATCCTCCCTTCCGGGGGATAAGGGGCTCGCGTTTACTCAAAATAGAAGCACAGTGTGATCATCTTCGAGTGGGCGGAGCTCACGGCATTGGTATAAGCCTGCATCGCAGGATTGCGCAGGTTCTCACCGTGCTTCTTGTCGAGACAGTCGGTAAGACCGAACATAAACTTCAGCTCCGGTCTCAGCTTAAAGAACGGCATATAGAAGTCGCACCCGACGCCAAGCTCCAGAAACACATCGTAGCGCTTCAGCTTCAGGTAGTCGTTGTCACGACTCGAGAGATTGATCATCGGATTCAAACCCGCCATCAGATACGGCCGATGGTTGTTGAACCTCGGAGCAGCGAAGATAAGATCCACTGCCGAGGATATATATGCCGTCTTCAGGTTCTGTCGCTCCTCCAGATACTCCTGCTCCGTACCCTCCGGACGGAAATTATGGAACGTGAAGTGACGCGTACCAAAGTACAGCGCCGGTGCCACACGCAACTGGAAATGCGTGCTCAGCCGGAACTCCCCCAACACGCCCACCGTGAAGCCAGGGTCCCAGCGGTCCTGATCGGCGGTGATGAGCGACTCATGCACCGTGCCGTCCTCGTCAGCTATCGACAGCGGACCGACGTTGGTCAGTTCTATATCCTGCAAATGGGTGCCTATCACCACACCGAAATGGAACGGGCGCAAATCGGCATACGGGCGGTTCTGCACCGTCCTATCCTGCGCAGCCATCGACAATGTGACAACCGCGCCAATAAACAAAAATAAAATTCTTTTCGACATGTCAATAACAATAACGCAGCAACTCCTCATTTATTGCCCTAATATAATTCATAATTCATAATGCATAATGCATAATTATCGTTATCGTCATCGTTTTTTTCATGCAGATCTCGCAGATTCGGCTGATTTTTCTTACTACAGAACGCACGGAACTATCGGAAGTCTTTTTCTGTCTTTTCCGTTTTTTCCGTAGTTAAAAACATCGT
>JAFUVV010000056.1 GCA_017477435.1 Prevotella sp. | reverse complement strand
TATTTCCGCAAATCGACAACCGGACAGATTAAGAAGCCGTTCTTTCCAGTTATCAGTAAACACTGTGTGGGTGGAGATGGATTCGAACCACCGAAGGTAAAAACCAGCATATTTACAGTCTGCCCAATTTGGACAATCTGGTATCCACCCATATTTTAAAAGATCGCTTTCAGCCTCGCCCTGTCGCCTATCCTTGAGCCCGGAGGTCCGATTGGCTTTCGCCTATCCTTGAGCCCGGAGGTCCGATTGGCTTTCGCCTATCCTTGAGCCCGGAGGCTCGATTGGCTTTCGCCTATCCTTGAGCCTCTTGTCGGATTCGAACCAACGACCCCGAGATTACAAATCACGTGCTCTGGCCAACTGAGCTAAAGAGGCAAAACCTTGCAGCCGTTAGGCTTTCGCACTAAGGACTTGGTCTAAAACGGCTGCAAAGTTACGATTATTTTTTTAATCTCCAAAACTTTTTGTGTTTTTTTTATCTCTCTCTGAGTTTTTCCTTGTATTTGGAGAGTTGCACCTTCATTGCATCCACGCAAAGATCGATGCTTTCCTCGAATGTGTCGCACGTTTTTTCTACAAAGAGTTTGTTGCCTGGGATGTCTACCGTCAGGCTTGCTGTCTTGTTCATCGCCGACGATGGTTTCACCACTTTGAGCTGCACTTCCACAGCTTGCACTTCTTCGTAGGTCTTTTCCAACTTTGCCACCTTCTTCTCTATGAAGGCCTGCAGTTTCTCGGTTGCGTCGAAATGTATCGACTTGATTCTGATTTCCATATTACCTCCTGTTTTAAAGGGTTATGCCCTGGGATGGGCTTTCGAATATTCTTTCTTTAGTTGTTCAAACGTCGTGTGGGTGTAGATCTCCGTTGTTGCGACGCTCTCATGTCCGAGCAGCTTACGTATGCTTTCCAGCCCTGCTTCATTGTTCAGCATCGCCGTGGCAAATGAGTGTCGCAGTACGTGTGGCGAGCGTTTCTTCATCGACGTCACTCGCGACAGGCCGTCTTTCACATGTTTATATACAAACTCTCGCGAGACCCGTTGTCCTTTTTTTGTGACAAGTAATGCGTCATTTGTTCTTTCCACCTCACTGTCGCGCTTTTCCATGTAACGACGGAGTTCTTCCGATAGTTCCTCGCCGAAGGGAATGATGCGCTGCTTGTTGCGCTTACCGGTGACTTTCAGTTGCCGGGTAGAGAAATCGACATCTACATCGTTGAGGCCCACAAGCTCGGCCAGACGCATACCTGTCTCATATAATAATATTAATAATGTACGCGTGAGGACATCGTTATAGTCGTCGCCCCACTCCATGTCGTCGAGCAACCGGTCCATATCTTTTTCTCTAACAAACTGGGGCAGCACTTTTTCCTTTTTCGGACCTACGACAACGACCGACGGATCGCGGTCCACCAGCTGTCGGGAGAGGGCAAAACGATAAAGGGAACGCACCGCACTCAGTCGCCGATTGACTGATGTTGCAGCGTTTCCTCTATCCATCATGCTCTCCATCCATCCGCGGATGACGTCCGAGTCTACCGACTCCCACGAGAGCTGACCCTCCAGATTTTCGAAATAAGTCTCAAATGCTCTCAGATCATCACCATAGGCCTCTACGGTCTTCTCCGAGCGGTTCTTCTCATATCTCAAATATGTCAGGAACTCTTCTATCATATTCAGCCTCAGCAGACCATTTCTTGTCTACACGGCACGAATATACGAGTTTTTCTCGAGACTGCCAAATTTTTCTGGAATTTATTCCTCTGCGTCGCGCAGTTTCTGTACGTAGATGGCGTGTTCCATCTTCAGACGCTTCAGAACAGAAGGCTTGTTGTATTGCTGACGGGCGCGGAGCTCTTTCACAACGCCGGTCTTCTCATACTTCCTCTTAAATTTCTTCAAAGCCCTCTCGATGTTCTCGCCATCTTTTACTGGTACGATAATCATGCTTTTAAACCTACTTTCTTTTTAAATTAAACATTCTGTTTGTGGCATGGGCCACGATTTGCGGGTGCAAAGTTAATTCATTTTCTGCTATCTGACAAATTTTTCGCCGTTTTTTTCTTCACACTTCTATTATTCATATAATTGCCAAAAACATATTAACGCATCCTGAAAAAGAACTGGCAGAATAACAACAGCGTTAACCAGTCGTTGATGACTGACTAACGCTGTATAACTCCTGCCCCCTTTGAGAAGGGACTGAGGAGGCTGATTCCTATTTCTTCATCTCGTTGATGATTACCTGTATGTCGGCGGTGGATACCTTCCCGTCGCCGTTGAGGTCGTACTTCATATCCTGCGCATCGGCAGGCTTCTTCATATCGTTGATGATGACCTGTATGTCGGCAGTCGATATTTTAGTATCGCCATTGAGGTCGTATGGGTTATCTGGCAATTCTTCGATAAATTCAAAATCTTTCCAACCTTCCGTAGCTTTGTATTTTTCTATCGTTCCAACTGGAACATATAGCGTGGCATTATTAAAGGTGTCTAAATGAAAGACTCGAAAAGATGATGATTTGCCATTTATTGCAAATGGTGTTTCTATAAACGATGTGACGGTAGATAAATTCTCACAATAAAACGCTTTTATCCCGATGCTCGTCACGCTGTTTGGGATAGTAACGGAGGTAAGGCCGGAGCAACTAGAGAACGCACGATCCCCGATGGTTGTCACGCTGTTAGGGAGGGTGACGGAGGTAAGACCAGTGCAGGAAGAGAACGCTTCATTCCCAATTGTTGTCACGCCATTGGGGATAGAAACGGAGGTAAGACTGGAGCATAACATGAAAGCAGATCCCGCGATAACTGTCAATCCGTTGGATAAGGTAACAGAGGTGAGACTAGAGCATCCATAGAACGCCTCCGTCCCAATTATCGTCACGCTGTTGGGGATGGTAACAGAGGTGAGCCTGGTACAACGAGCGAACGCATATTCTCTGATAGTTGTCACGCTGTAAGGAATGGTGATGGAGGTAAGGCCAGAGCATTTCCTAAACGCAAACGGCCCAATACTCGTCACGTTGTATGTTTTACCATTATAAGTCACTTCTTCTGGAATAACCACTACTCCGCTATAACTATTATAACCCGTAACCTCATACGTCACTTCTAGTTCCGTGCCGTCATTAATATAGTTATAGTAGATAGTCACTCCTTCGTTCTCCACGGCGATGTCGTAGGCAGAGGCGGTGACGGAAAACAGGCTCAGAAGAGCCGTGAGGGCGGAGAGTGTAAAAATATGTCTCATACGATTAAAAGATTTGTTCTACTGATTGCAAAGATAAATAATTCTTAGCAAATGGTGCAAATAAAACAGTACTTTTTTCTATGTATACGAAAATTGGAAATGATATCATGCAAATCTCGCAGATTTTGCAGATAGGGAGGCGAATTGTAAGGGTTGGCAATAAGCCAAAGCTAAAATATCATTTGTAATCGTACCATTCGCCCCAGGCCATAATGACATAAGGTGTGGTGCTCTTGTGGAAATGTTTGTTTTTGTACATTGTCATCCAATAGGCTTCGCGGTGGTCGATGCCATGGGCCCCAATCTCGTTCTCGTGTTGTGTTACCAACACTCTCGGCCGGAACGCATCCACATGCTCGTCGTAGTCGTGTATCCAACAATCCATCGCCAGCACGTCGATCTTCGGCAGCCGTGTGTGAATATCTCTGAGCCACTTGAGGTCGGCTTTCTCTTCTTTCCACTGGTCGCCGGTAGCACCAACCACCTTGCCGTTAGGCATCGTGACAATCCAGATATTGTTTTGTACCTCGCTCTGATGACCAGGCAATACATTCACAGAAACAGTTCCTTTCGAATGTTCAATGCCGAAGGTATGCAGGTCGTTGTAGCGGACATGGTGCACGGCAGCGTCGGCGGCGAATATTTCGTCGGTAGCATAGATTGGCACATGCTTCTTATGACAAATCTCACGCACGTGATTATCGGCATGATCGCTGTGGTTGTGGGTGTAGAAAAGTATGTCTATCTTATCGACAATCTTCTCCATGACATCGTCGGATATGAGCATTCCGTCGCGTCCGTTGAGGTCAACAGCAATGGTCATGTCGCGGGTACGGAAGAGCATACCGCAGTTGTATAGTTTATATACCCTCAGTCCCTTTTTGTTTTTGAAAGGCTTTGCGAGGTCTTCTATCACCCTGTTCATCCTTTTCGCCAGGAAATCCTTTACCGCCGGGTTGTCTTTGGGCGCAGGCTCGTGGGTGACGGCATCTATCATCAGCAGCGCCATCTCTCTATCGAGATTGACATTCGCCTGAGGTGGATTTTCGTTTAGTGCTTTGTCGGCGAGGTCGAGCATATAGTAGGCCTGGTGCTGAAGATACAACTCCGGTTGTCCCCAATACTCCTTCAGATAGCGATGTCCTTCCACGACATGGCGGTTTTTCACTTCCTGAGAGAAGGCAGTGACAGGTAAAAGCATTATCGCCATTGCGACGAGCAGTCGCCACACGTTGCCGACGTGAGTCTGAGATTTATTTCTCATTCCTTTTTTCTTGTTTTCCACGTTTCCGTTTTCTCATCTCGCTCAGTAGCGACAGTATTGCCACTACCACTCCAAGCAGCGAGACAAGCAGGATGATTAGCTGGAAGTTCTCCTTTGCGAAAGTCACGATTGTAGCCATAATCCCCACTTTTATTTAGAAATTCGCCTTCCTCTCAGGGGCTCCGAACGAGAAGAATCGCGCCGTGGCGTTGGTGACATAGAGCACTGCCATGTTGTCGTCGTCAGCCTTGTACATCGACTTCAGCCCCTCGTTACGGTTCAGCATCTCCTCTTTCACGGCCAGGGCCTCGTCCCAAACGGTGGCAAGGTCGGAATACTGCAGGTCGCTCTGCGAGCGGGTCATTTCGGGCAGCGCAGTCTTGGCAGCTGCCGGCATGGCTACAAGGAGAGCCAAGAGGAAGTATGTCTTCATCAGTGTGTTTTTTATAATAGAACAATTCTTATCACAAAGTTAGCAACTTTCGCACAAAGTGCAAAATAAAAACCGTAAAAAACATGGCTGTAGCTTGTACTTCATTAACACTCATCCATCCCGACTACAATTCACATACAACTTTGACAATCTCTATGTCGAACAGGAATGCCCTGCCGATTGGGAACGTATCGACTAAGAATAGCTTCATATCCCGCAAACACGCGACAGTACATGGGCTTTGTACTCTCAGTACATGACTTTTGTACTCCAAGTACATGGCCTTTGTACTCCGAGTACAAAGACCATGTACTGCTCCCGGACCGTCTTGATATAACAGAAAATCCCTACAGATGCAATGCTCCGTAGGGATTGTTTTTTTCAGTCAAAGGCAGAACACATTCCTGCCGCCAGCTGTGTCAACGCCTGACGCTACTTCTTCATCTCGTTTATAATCATCTGTATGTCGGCTGTCGACACCTTATCTATTCTCTCCTCAACTACGGATTATGATATTTGTCGAGCCAGTAGCGAGACCCGCAGACCGAAAAGGAAGCAACTGTGAACTATGAGATTTGTCGAACTGAAAGTGAGACCCACTGACCGAAGGGAAGTAGCTATGAGATTTGTCGAACTGAAAGTGAGACCCACTGATCGAAGGGAAGTAATTATGAACTAAACTTCATCCTGCGCCTTGGGGTTTTGGACGTCTCCCTGCGACAGGGGCCTTGATGTTGAGACTGCGCCAGTAGACGGTGCTCTCCACGGTGTAGACATTGATGCGCCCGTCTTCTATCGTCATGCTCAGACAGTATTCAGGATCGATGTCTGGTTGTGAGAGGATTGCACGCACGCGGCCGTTTTGGTCGAGAATCTGCACTCCGCTGTCGGTCACCACATAGAGATATCCGTCGCCGTCGAAGGCCATCGGACCAATCTTCAACTGACCATTACTGTAGGAGTGTAGCCAGTAGAACGGCTGGCCATAAAGCCGACGACCGTCGCCGTCGATGACATACTGCCACAGGCAGTTAGTGCCCTTGTGTGGTATCACGCCAAGAGACCCGTCGGGATAGACGGCCCGTAGCGTATCGTAGACAAGTGGGATATCGTCGGAGTCGATAGGATCGCATATCCACGCATTGTTGTCGTTGGATATCTGCAGCTGGTCTATCAGTTCGTTTTTGCTTTCCCCACACATGATTGGCATAGGCCAGTCGCGCCACATCCACTCCATCACCGAGGCAAATATCTCATTCGTGCGCCGCTCGTCATGACCACCGTTGTTCCAGTCGTAACCGACATCGTAACCTGCAAAATCGAGCGCAGAGGCCATCATGCGATTGGCTTCATACCAATGGCCGAAGATTGGGTTCCACACGTCGTTCTCCCCGTCGTGAAGGAAGAAGCGGATGGGTTTCGGCTCGTGCTTCCGCACCAGCGCCTGCATGTCGTTTCCACCACGCATGGACACAAACGTGCCTATGCTGCAGAACACTCTCTGGAAGAGGTCTGGCCGCTGCCATGCAGCATTGAACGCAGCAATGCCTCCGCTGCTGAAACCGAAGATCATGTGGTCGGCACCGTCGCGGGAGATTCTGAGCTGTCGTCCGTCGGAAATAGTGATACTCTCCACGAGAGGGAGGAGTTCTTCCTCAACAAACTGCGCAAAGGTGGGAGTTGTCATGTCGAACTCGTTGCTGCGATTATGGCGCACCACCTCGCCACGCGAGTTTTTCACCATGCCAGCCTCAATGAAAAGTCCTATTGTCGCTGGCATCTTGCCAACGGCGATAAGACTGTCGATCACTTCCGGCGCACGGCATTTCACTCCGTCGAGTCCCACGTAGAGACACGCCGGCGATGTGGCACGGTACTGATCGGGGACAGAGATGCTGATTGTGCGCTGGGTACCAGGATAATAGACTTTGGAGAAGTAGACGGTGTCGATCATCACATGCCCAGCCTGAGCTGTGAGGCTGAGGAAAATGAAGAGCGATAATGAAAGAAATTTCTTCATGACGTAAAATAGTTTTTCAAGAATTTGCTGGTAATATTTCCTTTGTTGCCTCTCGCAGCCACTCACGATCGTCGGTGTCGAGATAAGGCGACAGCCGCTCGCAGACCATGGCATGATAGCTGTTCAGCCACGCTATCTCCTCACTGGTGAGCATACTGGCGATTATCGGTTTTGTGTCGATTGGGCAGATCGTGAGAGGCTCCATCTGGAGAAAGCGTCCGAACTCGTCGGGCAGCGGCGAGCCATCGTCGCGATGGGTGTATGCCTTCACAAGAAGCGTGTTTTCTATTCTCACACCGAAGCGTCCGGCGAGATACACCCCCGGCTCGTCGGTCACTGTCATGCCAGCGAGCAACGGCGACGGCTTCCACTCCATTCTTATCTGGTGAGGACCTTCGTGCACGTTCAGGTAAGCCCCCACCCCATGTCCCGTGCCGTGGAGATAGTTGAGCCCATAACGCCAAAGCGGCTCGCGCGCCAAGGCATCAATCTGTGTACCTGATGCGCCCTCAGGAAACTTCGCCATCTCAAGCTGGATATGCCCTTTCAGTACGAGAGTATATACCAGCCGTTGCTCGTCGGTGAGCGGACCGAGGGCAATAGTGCGGGTGATGTCAGTGGTACCATCCTGATACTGTGCTCCACTGTCGAGAAGTAGGAACCCCTCGGGGCACAGTTCTACATTTGTATCCTCAGTAGCTTCGTAATGGACTATTGCGCCATGTTCCTGATAGGCTGCGATGGTATCGAAAGATATATCGCGGAAGAGGTCTTGTTCGCGACGCAGTGACGTGAGCTTCTCGTCAATCGACAGTTCCGTCTGTCCGCCAGCCTCAACTGCCGGCCGCAGCCAACGGAGGAATTTCACCATTGCCACGCCGTCGCGAATCATTGAGCGGTGAAAGCCCGCAATCTCAGCGTCGTTCTTCACCGCTTTTAAGAAAGGGACGGGCGACGAGCTGCGAACGATGCGCTCCTGCGGCAGTTGGCGATAGAGCGTATAGCTCACCTCCGCAGGATCGACCAGTATATTATATTCGAAGTAGTCTTTCAGTCCTTTTACGATATCGGAATATGGAGCCGTCTTCACCCCAGCCGAGCGGAGGTAGATTTCCACTTCTGCGGTTACCTTGCGTGGATCTACAAAGAGTGTTGCCTTATCTGATGCGATGAGGAGATAACTCACCACGACGGGGTTGCAATGCACATCCTGCCCACGCAGGTTGAGAGTCCATGCGATGTCGTCGAGTGAAGCCATGAGCATACCGTCGGCATGTTGTTTTCTCAGTGCTGCCCTAATACGCTTCAGCTTGCTCTCTGCACTCTCTCCCGCCAGTTCCATCGGCTGTATCTCGCAGGTGCTCTGCGGCAGTGGCGGGCGGTCGGTCCATATACGGCTAAGCGCATCGAGGTTTGTGCGCAGCGTGAGTCCACCTTCGCGACGAAGATCGGCGATGAGACTTTCGACGTCGGAAGTCGACGCCACCATGCCGTCGATGCCCACCTCTGTGACGCTACCGCCACGCAGTTCCTGCCCAATCCATTCTGCCACAGTGGGGGTGTCGGGCATCTTCAGCCGCATGAGTTGGAACTCGGTTCCACTCAGCTGGTCTTCAGCTGCAAGGAAATAACGGGAGTCGGTCCAAAGGGCCGCGCTAGTCATCGTGACCACCGCCGTACCTGCCGAGCCATTGAATCCGCTTATCCACTCGCGTCCCTTCCAGCAGTCGGCCACATATTCGCTCTGATGCGGGTCTGTACTGGGGAATATAAATGCTCCGAGACGTTCCTGACGCATCAAGTCGCGAAGTGCCGAGAGTCGATTTGCTATATTTTCCTTCATATTCGTATGCTTTTAAAAACGTATTTCAGATCAAGACTCAACGGAAATTTTCTCTTCCTTTTTTTCCAAAATGCTGTTGCGATGGAGTTTGTCGATGATAAGTGCAATGGCTCCGTCGCCTGTCACGTTGCATGCAGTGCCGAAACTGTCCATCGCAATGTAAAGGGTTATCATCATTGCCTGCTGCTGAGAGTCGAACCCCAGCACTCCACTGAGCACTCCCAATGCTGCCATTATCGCTCCCCCAGGCACGCCGGGAGCCGCCACCATAGTGACTCCGAGCATCATCACAAACCCAAGGAACATGGGAAAGTCGAATGGCATTCCGAGCAGGATCATCAGTCCCACAGCGCACGATGTGATTTTCAACGTACTCCCCGAGAGATGGATGGTGGCACAAAGCGGAATTACAAATCCCGCCACAGGCTCCGACACGCCGTTGGCGATAGCCCGCTTGAGGGTCACAGGTATTGTCGCTGCCGACGACGAAGTGCCAAGGGCGGTGAAATAGGCAGGCAACATATTGCGGAGTAAAGGTAACGGATTACGACGAGTGACAGCCCCAGCCAAGGAATACTGGAGCAGGAGAAGAATAATGGTCATCGCAAAAATGATAACAACGATGGCCACGAATGCCGACAGCACCGATGCTACTTTCCCGACGGCAGTGATGTCGAGAAATATTCCGAAGATGTATATCGGCAGAATAGGGATTACGACCTTTTCGATGGTGTTAACAACAATGTCTTTCAGTTCATCGAACCCACGCTTCAACGTCGGCGACTTGAAAAAAGCGATACCGAGCCCGAGCATGAACGAGACGACAAGTGCTGTCATAACATCGGCAAGGGGAGGTATCTTAATCTCAAAATACGGAAGAAATTCCTGGCTTTCGCCTTCAAGCTGAGCCATCGCACCGGCATCAAGGAACGACGGGAAAAGCGCTGTACTGAAAGCGTATGCAAACAATCCTGAGAACACGGTGAAAGCATAGGCCATTACAACTGTAATGAGCAGCATCTTGCCTGCGCGGTCGCCGACGTCGGCAATGGCGGGCGTAACGAGACCGACAATGATGAGCGGGATGAGAAACCGCAGCAACTGGTCGAACAGACCTACAAAGGTGTTCATCGCCCTGACAGCAAAGTCGGGGACTATCTGTCCGAACATCACTCCGAGGATTATCGCAATGATAATCTTCACGAGCAGGGGTAATCGTGATAGTTTCATAGCACTCATGGTTGGTCAACAATGAATTATTTATGCCGCAATCCAGTCTGAGCTCATAGCATGAACTCATCCTACGACCGACTTTATTCTGCGCAATCCTTCCATCATACGCTCCCGAGGGCAAGCGATATTCAATCTGACGAAACCTTCACCTGCGACAGCGCCATACATCGTGCCGCTGTTCACAAGCACCTTTGCCTCTTCGAGAAGTCGCGATGTCAGTTCGTCGGAACTCATTCCCGTAGCCGTGATGTCTACCCAGACGAGGTATGTACCTTCGAGTTTGGTCACTGGCAGCCCGGGCAGTTCTGCCTCAAAGAACTCACAGAGAGCCTGATAGTTGCCGTAGATATACTCATTAAGCTCTGTCAGCCAAGGTTCGCCCTCGTTGTAGGCAGCTTGCAGGGCGACGACGCCAAAGGGATTAACGTCGCACACCTCGTTGATGTTTATCGCACGGTCAATCTTTCGGCGTGTCTCAGCATTGTTCGAAACGATATTTGCTATCTGCAATCCGGCGGTATTAAACGATTTCGAAGGTGAGCAGAGCGTGATGGAATTGTCGAGACACGATTCTGAAACCGATGCAAACGGAGTGTATTTATACCCCGGCATCACAAGTTCGCAGTGGATTTCGTCGCTCACGACGACGACATTATTCCGTACACAGACCTCATTCAGTCGACTGAGTTCCTCTCGTGTCCACACACGACCTGCGGGGTTATGAGGATTGCATAGCAACATGATTTTGGCTCGCGGATCGGAAGCCTTTCGTTCCAAGTCGTCGAAGTCCATCTCGTAGCTGTCGCCAGTACGCTTGAGTCGGTTTTCTACTATCTCACAGCCATTATTCCGTATCGACGAGAAGAAACAGTTGTATACGGGTGTCTGCACAATCACCTTGTCACCAGAACTGCACAACGCCTTGATTGTTGCAGAGATAGCCGGCACCACCCCCGATGTGTATAGAATCCATTCGCGCTCTATCTGCCACTGATGTCTGCGAGCGAACCAATTGATGACAGCATCATAGTAACTCTCGGGTACGAGTGTATAACCGAAGATACCATGTTCCACACGCCGACGCAGTGCATCCACAATGCACGGCGCCGTCTCGAAGTCCATATCGGCCACCCACATGGGTATCACGTCGTCGTCCTCGGCCTCATCCCATTTATAGGAATTAGTGCCGCGACGGATAGTCAACTTGTCAAATTGAGAATTGACAGTTGAGAATGGATAATTATGACTACTCATACTGCTTATAAACTCAGCCTCCCCCCTGCATTCATCACTTATCACCCCTGGGGTCTTTCCTCAATCACACAATCGTGGGGTTCTTTGGCAAACTCGTCGTAGGTCACGCGCCCTATCTTGTCGGCCACGATATGCCCGCTACGAGGATTCTTTATTTCCGTGATTGCGCCACGGATGTCGGCCTCCACGAACGAATCTTCGAATGCGCGGTCGCAAGCCTCGTCGAAGGTGCAGTTCTCGAGTTTTACTCCGTCGAGATAGCACAGAGGCTGCTCGCCCGCAATGTGGCAGTTCACGAGCCTGACGTTCTTCGAGTGCCAAGCCAGATACTCCCCGTCGAGCACAGAGTCGTAGATTGTAATATTCTCACACTCCCAGAACGAGTCTTTGGTAACTATCTTTGCATTGCGCACAACAACGTTCTTGCAATACTGGAACACATACTTCGCGTCGCTCACCAGTCCGTCGACCTCAATATTCTTCGAGAACATAAACGGATAAGTCCCCTCGTGCAGAGTGACGTTTTTCAGTTTCAGTCCGTCGATGCGCCAGAAAGTCTCGTCGGCATCGTTGATGGTCACATTCTCCAGCGTCAGGTTTCTCATCTCGCGAAACAGTTTCGGAGCGTCAATCACCGTGTTGCGCATCGTCATGTCATTGCTATACCATATTGCCGAGCGCGAGCCAACCTCGAAATAACAATTCTCTATCAGTGAGCCATCCACATGCCACCAGGGATATTTGCCTATAAACCTGCAGCCGTCAGCTTCAATGTTACTACAGCATTTTATGCCCGATTCCCCCTCTGTAATAGTCACATTCTCGAGCCGCAGGTCGTGACTCCCGAACAGCGGACGCTCGCCGCCAAACGACTCATTTCTTATTATCTTCATTAAAAACCTATCTTATAATTACCCTGCAAAAGTACAAAATAATATCTACTATATGCAGAAATCCCAGCCGATTTAAGTATTTTTTTGAAACCATCGTCAATCCCCTGCCTGCTCATCACTGCACGCCGGCCATCACTGCCAACGTCTGACAGAGCGACTGCCAAGCCTTGACAGAGTCGCTGCCAAGTACAGACAGTTGCTCTGCCAAAGCTTGACAGCGACTCTGCCAAAGCTTGGCAGTAGGGATATGATAAAATAGGTTGCTATGCTTGTCGGTGTCTTACCCGCAAATGGTGGCCGTCTACTTGATGAATGTGGGCAGTGGCGGAGTGTCGAGGGGGATGTCGGTGCTCACGGGAGCATCGAGTGGAGCGCCACCCAGGTTATGATTGAGCAACATCATTCCGTAGACGGGGCCATTCCATATACTTACGATAGTGCCGAGGCATCCGCGGTCGGGCATCTGCTGTGCCATGATGCGCAGCATGCGCTCGTATCCGGCAATGGCCTTCTGGCATATCTCGTTCACTCGCTTCTTATTTGCGGGGGCTACCGAACCGTCTTCCTCTCGCGGCACTTTGTCAAGCTCCATGCCGTCGATGATGCTGTCGAGGTAGAGCTTCGAGCAGAGCACACGGTTGCCGAGCAGGCTCAGGTATTCTTTTGCTGCGTCGGTCTTTGCGTTCTTATAGAGGTCGGTGAGCAGATTGCCCAGCTCCAGGTATCTCTCCGTGGCAAGCTCTACTTCTGAGAGGGTGTGCTCGGTATGCTGGCTCTCGTTCAGCCAGAAGTTGATTGCGGCAAAGCCGATGTTGCCATGGTGGTCTACATTGAAGGCGTGGAGATCCTGCATGTAGTGCTGCATGTGGAGAAAGGCTTCCACGTCGTCGATGCCAAGGCGTTGTGCATATTCCTTATAGAAGTCGTCCTGATGGCGGTCGCGCATCAGCGTGGCCTCAGCGGCATAGCGGAACGACGTGCGGTTCTCGGCAGTGCGCCAATGGTTGAACAGCAGGCTGTGATGCTGCATGCCCGGGGCCGTGGCATCCATCTGCTTGAGTAGGTCGTCGATGCCTTCTACGTGGTTCTGCTGAAGGTACATCTGTCCGTCGAACTCCACCCAAGAGTATAGCTCGGTCCACTTCAGGTCGTCGGCATTGGTGATGAAATGTGGATAGGCGCTTGCTACTCCGCGGCTGGCGTACTGCGAGAGCACGGTCACGTAATGGTCGGGCAGCGTCTGACGCGCATGCTGGAATAGTTTGCCGATGCGATGATGGAGAACACAATATATTCCGAGCTTCAGCTCTTTCACCCGTCCCTTGAACGTCGGGTCGGCCTCGAGGGCTTTTATTGCCGCGGCGGCGGTGTCTATCTGTTGCATGCCGTATGGCTCGTCGTCGTTCCAACCGCCCATCTCCTCGGTAATGAATTCCAGGTCGTCGATGGGATAGTTGTCGGTGAGTATGAAGGCGAGTTTCTTGGTCTGGTCTACGGTGAAGTGTCGGTTCTCGCAACTGAACTGCACACGGAGTCCCAGTTCCTTTGCCGTCGTTATCACATCGTGCATCCACGCTATTGCCACGTCGCTGCGCTTTGCCTTGTCGTTCCACACCGCCTCGGCTCCGGGGATACAGAATATGGAATCGTTTCTGCCCTTCGTGAGTTCTTTGAGGAAGTCCCACTTGTCGCAGCGATGCACATTACCATAGAAGAAGCTGCCGGCATAGTTCATCTCGCCCGTCACATCCTCGGCATACCACTGATAGGGGTAGCTGTGGATGGTGAGCTTGTTCATTCTCATTCGCACCATGTTCTGCAGATACTCGCGCACCTCGGGAATGGAATACGACGAGATGTCCATACTGAAGTTCACGTGCTGGCGTATTCCTCTCCATCTCACGTGGGGCGTCACCACGCTGTCGGTTGCCTCCACTTTCTGCCAGTCTACGCTCTCAGGAAGCACGGTGCCTGTGATGTCGAACGTCGTGCCGAGCACCTCGCAGAAGGTGTAGAAGGCATGCAATGCTCCGACGGCATCCGACGATGTCAGTGTCAGCGTGTGGTCGGCATCGAAGCGATAGCCGAACTGCCCTAGCGAGTCCATCGAAGGGTCGCATACATATTCCACTTTCAGTTTCTTCCCCTCGAGAGGAGTAATCTTCTGCAGTTCCGCAGTCCATTTCGCTGTCTCCTGCTGAGCAAAGTCGAACGTAGGATCACCAGCGAACGGAGTCTTGTTGCATGCACACAGACACAATACGACAAGCAACGGGAGGATTGATTTCTTCATTTTTCGCGAATTATTTAAGTTAGAATTATTTCGTTGGCAAAGATACGAAAAATCGAAAGTAGAGCAAAAGAAACTTGTTTGTTTTCTATGCCGAGATGGAGTATCTTCGATGATAATCAAAGATACGAAAAATCGAGAGCAGAGCAAAAGATACATGTTTGTTTTCTATGCCGAGATGGAGTATCTTCGATGAATATCAAAGATACGAAAAATCGAGAGCAGAGCAAAAGAAACTTGTTTATTTTCTATGCCGAGATGGAGTATCTTCGATGATAATCAAAGATACGAAAAATCGAGAGCAGAGCAAAAGAAACTTGTTTATTTTCTATGCCGAGATGGAGAATCTTCGATGAATATCAAAGATACGAAAAATCGAGAGAAATGTAAAGGAAAAAGACAAGCTTTTTTCTTCAAAAAAGTTTGGCTATTCCAAATAAAAGCAGTAGCTTTGCACCACCAGAACCCGCCAAGCCTCTCAACGATGCTCAAATGTGCGGGTCGTTTTATTTTTATACAATGAGCAACAGAATTCCATTCCATGCTCACACGGGTCTGTCCCCCCTCTATGTTATGATTTTCGTTTGAGACAAAAAGCCAATGGAACAGCGATTCAATAAGTCTGACTGCGGCATCGACCTGCAGACGTTGCACGAGTTTTGCCAGCGGGAGGGCAAGATGATTGACTACCGCAAGGGCGAGCAGTTTGAGCGCGAGGGCGACCCGGCTCGGTGGTTTGCATACGTGGAGCACGGATGCTTCAAATATGTGACGCGGGGCCTGAGCGACGGGCGCGACCACCTCACGTGGTTCTCTTTTGAGGGCGAGTTCGTGGCCGACTGCCCGAGTTTTCTGTCTGGCCAACCCTCGCAGGCTACCATCGAGGCCATGATGCCCAGCCGTGTGTGGAGGGTCAGCAGTGAGGAACTGATACAGTTCTTCCACCGGAACATCAAGAACATGGAACTGCGCGCCCTTGCCTCCGAGCACATACTCAGCCAGTACAAGGCACGTTATCTGGACTTCCACTGCGCCACGCCCAGCGAGCGCTACGACCAGTTGCTCCGTCGCTGTCCCGGCATCGTGCAGCATCTGCCGCTCAACGCCATCGCCTCGTTCCTCAACGTCACGCCGCAGATGCTCTCCCGCATCCGCAAAGCCGCCTTATTCACGTAAAAACTCTGAAACAAGTTTCATATTTTCACCCTCGGCGACCACTTTTTGGGTCTCGCCGAGGCTTTTTCGCATGGTTTTCCGTAACTTCGCGACGCAAATCGTATAAAAAAGATTATTAGATTCACATGTTAGAACCGGTATTCATTACTTTAGTAGTAATCTTTGTCGTCTATCTTTTGTATCAAAGGACGGTGGCGAAGTAGCACGCGAGACGATGGAACGCCGTCTTGGCAGAAGCGTTGTTTCTTCTGAGCGTGCATCAGACTACATAAGGCCAATTGAGGGCAAAGGGCAGAACGCTCTGCCCAAGGAGGACGAATAAGAACAATTCTATGAATATCATCATCATTGGAGCCACATCGGGCATTGGCAAGGCCTTGTATGAGAAATATGCAGCTGACGGGAACCATAATTTAAGTGCAAAACTATGGATTTTATATTTAATGAAATAATTACTGAACTAATTCAGTTTGATTTCTTTTCTGAATATAAGTTTAGGAAAAGAGATTCTTCCTTAATTTTAAAAACAAAAGAAGGAAAGCAAATTATCGAATTAGACCATTGGGTAGATGTTGCAAAATCATCTCTTGTAATATATCCCATATATGGTGTTAGATTTGATGTACTATCTAAATGGTTTGAGAAATTCAGTGTAAAGAAAATACAAGACCAAAGAGACAAAGCAAGCATCGCATTTACCGGAAATATGTTATCTCTGCAAGATAAATTTTATTTTCGTTTGGATAAAAATGGATATAGTGACGATTTTAATAATTTTCGGATAAATCTTGAAAAATGTGCAATGCATGTTTTTGCAGAATATTCGTCGCT